>NZ_JBEZJZ010000012.1:0-130075 GCF_040651455.1 Streptomyces sp. NPDC048483 | reverse complement strand
GCAGCGTCGCTTTGTCTCCAATGCCTCGCACGAGCTGCGTACCCCGCTGGCGATCAACCGCACGCTGCTGGAGGTCCAGCTCGCCGACCCGGATGTGTCCCCCGAGCTCGCGCAGCTCGGCAAGACGCTGCTGGCCACGAACGAGCGCAGCGAGCAGCTGGTGGAGGGCCTGCTGCTGCTCGCCCGCAGCGAGAACAAGGTCGTCGACAAGAAGCCCGTCGATCTGTCCGAGGTCGCCTCGCAGGCCGTCGACCAGACCCGCGAGGAGGCGCAGACCAAGGGCGTGGGGTTCCGCGGGGTCCGCCAGCAGGTCTTCGCCCTGGGCAACGGCGTACTCCTGGAGCGGATTGCGCTCAATCTCGTGCAGAACGCGGTGCGCTACAACATCCCCGAGGAGGGCTGGGTCGAGGTCACCACCGAGCCGCAGCCGGGCTGCGCCGTCCTGGTGGTCGCCAACACCGGCCCCGTGGTCCCGGCCTACGAGATCGAGAACCTCTTCGAGCCGTTCCGGCGGCTGCGCACCGAGCGCACCGGCAGCGACAAGGGCGTCGGCCTCGGCCTGTCCATCGTGAAGTCCGTGGTGCGCGCACACGACGGCACCATCACCGCCGAGCCACGCGAAGGCGGCGGACTCGTTATCAGGGTTTCGATGCCGCAGGAGTGAATTTCTTTTGCGCCCGTCAGCACGTTCCCGCACTCCCCCTCGCCCGCGGTGAACCACAAATGACTATGCGCTTACCGCTTGCATTGTCCAGATAATTCACGAAGGAACGCACACCCTTTCCGTCCGTCTTGAAGTCACACACGCTGAAATCGTCGCCGTTGGCGAAGAAGGACGCCCCGCCGCCGGGCGGAGAATCGGTCGTGTACAGGTGTGCGTTCCCGGCATACGCAGTGCCTGAGGTGACCGATAGGGCCCCGTCGGACATCAGTACAAGCACCGCTACGGACGCGAACGCCCGCGCCTTCCGTGACTCCTCCGTGAATCGCCCCGCGGCAGCTCCAGCAGCAGCTGAACCGGAAATGCCGGAAAGGGGCGCCTAATGAAAGCGGAATCCTGGGCCGCCAGGGCATCACGGCGTTGAGTCGAATGACGTCCGGCATGCCACTCCGACCTCGGCCGGCCGCGCCGTCGTCGGCCTCCGAATGGAGGACTGCGACCTGCAGCGCGTCGCGGGACGTACGTGCCTCAATGACGGCGCCGAGGCGGCCAACGCCTAGATCGCGGCCCAACTGCGGCGAGAGGCCCCGGCCGGGCGCCTCAGAAGCCGTCCACGCCCCGTCCCCACACTTCGAGACGGGCCGCGAGGGAGCGAGAAAGAGCAGGAAAGAGCGAGGCGGCCCTCCCGCGCCGAAGGTGCACGACAAGAGGCCCCTGGCCTGCGATAATCGCAGGCCAGGGGCCTCTTGCTTTCCTGTGGCGGCGCCAGGATTCGAACCTGGGAAGGTAAAACCGGCAGATTTACAGTCTGCTCCCTTTGGCCGCTCGGGCACACCGCCAGGGTTTGCTGCCTGGAGATCCGCTGTGGGGCGGCGCTCTGTGGCAACGACGTAAACCATACCTGATGGTGGGGGGTGGTCCGCCACTCGATTCCGGAGCGCTGGATCTTGGCCGGGTGGCTAGGCTTGGCAGGCGGTCCGGGGACGGTCCGCACCCCTGACGGATCTACGCATGAGGAGCCAACTCAACATGGCCGACTCCAGTTTCGACATCGTCTCGAAGGTCGAGCGGCAGGAGGTCGACAACGCCCTCAACCAGGCCGCCAAGGAGATCTCGCAGCGCTACGACTTCAAGGGCGTGGACGCCTCGATCGCATGGTCGGGCGAGAAGATCGAGATGCGGGCCAACGCCGAGGAGCGTGTGAAGGCCGTACTCGACATCTTCCAGTCCAAGCTGGTCAAGCGCGGGATCTCGCTGAAGGCGCTGGACGCCGGCGAGCCGCAGGCCTCGGGCAAGGAGTACAGGATCTCCGCCTCCATCGAGGAGGGGATCTCGCAGGACAACGCCAAGAAGGTCGCCAAGATCATCCGCGATGAGGGCCCGAAGGGCGTCAAGGCGCAGGTGCAGGGCGACGAACTGCGGGTCAGCTCGAAGAGCCGGGACGACCTGCAGGCGGTGCAGCAGCTGCTGAAGGGGAAGGACCTGGACTTCGCCATTCAGTTCGTGAACTACCGGTAGGGATCATCCGGTTTCCGGGTGCCCGTGGATGGGGCGGTGCGCTTCGGTGTGCCGCCCCACCGGTGTTTGGCGGGACGGCTCCACGGTGGCGCTTGACCTCGATCTTGGTTGAGGTTGCAAGGTCCTGGCATGACTTCACAGCAGAGCACGCACCCGAGCACGCACAGCGCATTCCTTACGGACGTCTTTCCGCAGGTCCGGCGGCCGGATGCCGGGGCCGTACTGATCAGTGAGTGGGACGCGGGCAGCCCCGAGGGCCGGCGGGCCGTCGTGGACGGTGTGGCCCGCGCCTGGGCGGAGACACCGCTGCCGGCGGGCTTTCTCTCTCGGGTGCTGTTCACCGGGACGGACGGCACGAGCGTGCTCAACTATGCGCAGTGGACGAGCGATACGGCGCACCGGGAGTTCGTACGGACTGAGGACACCGGGCTGCGTGAGCGGATCGCGGCCGTCCTGGCGGGCGTCGGGGACGTCGGCAATACAGGGCCCGGCCGCTTCCGGCTGTACCGCAGTCTGCCGGCCGAGGGCGTGCCGGGGACGCCCGGCTGCGTCGTACGGGTCGCCTTCCGGACGACGGGGCACGAGGCGGCCCGGCGGCTCGTCGACGGGCTGATGGACATGTTCGGCGGCCGTCAGGACGGCGAGGGCGCCTTCGGCTCGCACTTCCATATCAGCGAGGACGGGCGGCAGGTCGTCAACTACAGCGAGTGGACCAGCGCGGAGGCCCACCAGCGCCAGGTCGGGTCCAAGCTGCAGGACGGCGGGGCGGTGATGGGCTTCCTCGCAAGCCTGGAGGGCGTGGAGCCGCTGGGGTTCAAGCGGTTCGTGACGCCTCGGGGGCTCGTACGGGCGTGATGGCGGCGGGGGCCGTCATCGGGTGGCGAACGGCTGGTCGGTGGGGACGATCTCGCGGCCCAGGGGCAGCAGGGAGATCGGGATCATCTTGAAGTTGGCGATGCCGAACGGGATCCCGATGATCGTCACACACAGGGCGATGCCGGTGACGATGTGGCCCAGGGCCAGCCACCAGCCCGCGAAGACGATCCAGATGACGTTGGCGATCGCCGAGCCGGCGCCGGCGTCGCGGCGTTCGACCGTGGTGCGGCCGAAGGGCCACAGGGCGTAGCCCGCGATGCGGAAGGACGCGACGCCGAAGGGGATCGTTCACTGAGGGGCAGGATCGGGCGCCTAAGCCGATTCGGTTCCGGCTCTCGGTCTGACCAGAGGGTTTGCCGATAAGGGCGGGTGCTCGGAGCACCCGCCCTTTGTGCTTATCGGGTCGCGAACGGCTGGTCGGTGGGGACGATCTCCCGGCCAAGGGGCATGAGGGAGATCGGGATCATCTTGAAGTTCGCGATGCCGAACGGGATACCGATGATCGTCACGCACAGCACGAGACCGGTGACGATATGCCCCAGCGCCAGCCACCAGCCCGCGAAGACGATCCAGATGACGTTGCCGACCACCGAGCCAGCGCCGGCGTCGCGACGCTCGACGGTGGTACGGCCGAAGGGCCACAGGGCGTAGCCCGCGATACGAAAACTGGCAACGCCAAATGGGATGGTAACGATCAATACGCAGCAAACGATGCCCGCGAGGACGTAGCCCAGCGCTAGCCAGAAGCCGCTAAGGACCAGCCAGAGAATGTTAAGGATGAACTTCATGATCGGCAGCCTTCCACGGGCGCATCGGAGATTCGTTCTGCCCTGCTAGACGCCTCTTCCACCGTGAACCGTTGCGGCAACCGACCGCAATCGGAAGGAACCTAACCGGCCGGGGGCCGGCCGTGTTCCAGGTACTGGGTGTGCGCCTGGGCTGCTCTGTTGGACGCGCGGAGTGGGCCCGGACGTTGCGCGGAAACGGCATCCGTCAGGGGCGGTGACCTGCCATCTCCTCGAGGCGGGCGATGCGTTCGCGCATCGGGGGGTGCGTGGAGAAGAGCTTGGACATGCCCTCGCCCGCCCGGAACGGGTTGGCGATCATCATGTGGCTCGCCGTCTCGATCCGCGGTTCGGGCGGCAGTGGCAGCTGCTGGGTGCCCAGTTCCAGCTTACGCAGTGCCGAGGCGAGGGCCAGCGGGTCGCCGGTGAGCTGGGCACCCGAGGCGTCCGCCTGGTACTCGCGGGAACGGCTGACGGCGAGCTGGATGAGGGAGGCCGCCACCGGGCCGAGGATCATGATCAGGAGCATGCCCAGGAGGCCGGGGCCCTCGTCGTCGTCGCTTCTGCCTATGGGGATCAGCCAGGCGAAGTTGACGAGGAACATGACCACGGAGGCGAGCGCTCCGGCCACCGAGGAGATGAGGATGTCGCGGTTGTAGACATGGCTCAGCTCGTGGCCGATGACGCCGCGCAGTTCGCGTTCGTCGAGGAGCTGGAGGATGCCGTCCGTACAGCAGACCGCGGCGTTGCGAGGGTTGCGGCCGGTGGCGAAGGCGTTGGGGGCCTGGGTCGGGGAGATGTACAGGCGCGGCATGGGCCGACGGGCGGCCGTGGAGAGCTCGCGGACCATGCGGTAGAGCTCGGGGGCCTGGAATTCGCTGACCGGGCGGGCGCGCATGGCCCGCAGTGCCAGTTTGTCGCTGTTCCAGTACGCGTAGGCGTTGGTGCCCAGGGCGACGAGGACGGCGAGGATCAGGCCCGTACGGCCGAAGAGGCCGCCGATGACGATGATGACTGCGGACAGTCCCCCGAGGAGTACGGCGGTCCTGAGCCCGTTGTGCCGGCGGTGCACGGTACGCCCTCCAAGCGGTGCGGCAGGGGAACCCTGTGCTGCTTTTCTCCACTCTCCAGTGGACCCTTACTCACTGGTCAACGCGAGATGGGGAGGGGTGGTTCCCTGGCGCGCCCGCGACGGCGGCCGCCGGGTTGCCCCGTACGGCCGGCGCCCGGCCGTACGCAGGCTAGAGGAGCGCCCCGGAGGCGAAGCGCAGGACGAGCTGCGGGGCGCCGGAGAGGGCGACGCCGAGGACCGTGGCGAGGGCGATGGCGGTGGTCAGGGCGGCCGGGCGGGCCTCGTGTGCCGAACTGCCCTCGGTGGCCTCGGCGCCCTGCTCGGTGGCCTCGGCGCCCCGGAAGAGGACCGCGGTCCACTGGAGGTAGTAGTAGAGCGCGATCACGACGTTCACCGCCATGACCACGGCCAGCCAGGCCAGGCCCGCGTCGACGGCCGCCGAGAACACCGTCACCTTGGCGAAGAGGCCGATGATGCCCGGCGGCAGCCCCGCCAGGCAGAGCAGGAAGAAGCCGAGGGCGAGCGCCGCCAGGGGGCGCCGGGCGTACAGGCCCCGGTAGTCGGTGATCCGGTTGGCGGGGCGGGTGCGGGCCACCAGGGCAGCGATGGCGAAGGCGCCGAGGTTCACCGCGCCGTACATCAGGGCGTAGGCGACGGTGGAGCCGATGGCGTGCGCCGGGTCGTCCGCGTAGCCGGCCGCCGCGATGGGGACCAGGAGGTAGCCGGCCTGGCCGACCGAGGACCAGGCCAGCAGGCGTACGGCGCTGTGCGCGCGGTGCGGGTCCTGGCGGAGGGCGGCGACATTGCCGATCGTCATGGTGAGCGCGGCGAGGACGGCCAGCGCCGGGCCCCAGACGTCGGCGTACGAGGGGAAGCCCTGGACGGTGACCAGGATCAGGCCGGAGAAGCCGACCGCCTTGCCGATCACGGAGAGGTAGGCGGCGATGGGGAGCGGCGCGCCGACGTAGGTGTCGGGCACCCAGAAGTGGAACGGGACGGCCGCGGTCTTGAAGGCGAAGCCGACGAGGGTGAGCGCGACGCCCGCGCTGGCCAGGGTGGCGAGCCGGGGGTCGGGCAGGTCGGTGAGGGTGTGCGCCACCCGGGACAGGTGCACGCTCCCGGTGGCGGCGTACAGGAAGCTCACGCCGAGCAGCATCACGGCGGTGGCGGCCACCGAGGACAGGAAGAACTTCAGCGCTGCCTCGGAGGAGAGGCGGTCGCCGCGCCGCAGTCCGACCAGTGCGAAGGCGGGCAGTGAGGCCACTTCGAGGGCGATGACCAGGGTGGCGAGGTCCCGGGAGGCGGGCAGCAGGGCGGCGCCGGCCGCCGAGGAGAGCAGCAGGAACCAGTACTCGCCGGTGGGCAGGTCGTGGTCCTTGATGGTGTCGATGGACAGCAGCGCGGTCAGCAGCGCCCCGGCCAGCACCAGGAACTGGATGACGAGGGCGAACGGGTCGGCCACGTAGCTGCACACGTCCGGGTGAGCGGTGAGGCAGAAGGTGCGGCGGTCGCCGTTCAGCAGGGGCAGGAGGGAGAGCGCCGCCAGGGCGAGCCCCGCGGTCGCCACCCAGCCGAGCAGCGGCTTCCTGGCGGCGGGCAGGAAGAGGTCGGCGACGAGCACCACCAGGGCGACGGCCGCGGCGATGGTGGGCGGCGCGATGGCGAGCCAGTCGACGGACTGGACCATAGAGGTGACCGAGCTCATCACTTACCGCCTCCGAGGAGCTGCTGGACGGCCGGGTTCGTGAGGCCGAGGAGGGCCGCGGGCCACAGTCCGGCGAGGACGGTGAGGACGGCGAGGGGGGTCCAGGCCGCGTATTCGTGGCGCGCGATGTCGGGGATGACGGGCGCGGGCGCTTCCGTCGGGGCGGGTTCACCGGCGCCCAGAGGGGCCGCCTGGGCCGCCAGGTGGCCGCCCATGCAGACGCGGCGGACGACGAGCAGCAGGTAGGCGGCGGTCAGCAGGGTGCCGAGGCCGGCCAGGACCATGAACGTCAGGAAGGCGGGGCGGCTCAGGCCCGCGGCGGGCCGGAAGGCGCCGAACATCGCGAGCATCTCGCCCCAGAACCCGGCAAGTCCCGGAATGCCCAGGGAGGCGACGGCGCCGAAGGCAAGCAGGCCGCCGAAGCGCGGGGCCCTGCCGTACAGGGTGGCGCCGGTGGAGCCCGCCAGGGCGTCGAGGTCGGTGCTGCCGGTGCGGTCCTTGAGGGCGCCGACCATGAAGAACAGCAGGCCGGTGATCAGGCCGTGGGCGATGTTGGCGAACAGCGCGCCGTTGACGCCGGTGGGGGTCATGCTGGCGATGCCGAGCAGGACGAAGCCCATGTGGCCGACGGAGCTGTAGGCGATCAGCCGCTTGAGGTCGCCCTTGGCGCCCTGGCGTACGAGGGCGAGGCAGGCGAGGGATCCGTAGATGATGCCGATGGCGGCGAGCGCGGCGAGGTAGGGCGCGAAGGTGTGCATGCCCTCGGGCGTGATGGGCAGCGCGATGCGGACGAAGCCGTAGGTGCCCATCTTCAGCAGGACGCCGGCGAGCAGTACGGAGCCGACGGTGGGTGCCGCGGTGTGGGCGTCGGGCAGCCAGCTGTGCAGCGGCCACATCGGGGACTTGACGGCCAGTCCGATGCCGATGGCGAGCAGCGCGAGCAGCTGAACCGTGTGGCTGAGCTGGGCTTTCGGCCCGTTGTCAGTGGCGAGTGCGACCATGTCGAACGTGCCGGATTTCAGGCCGATGAGGAGGAGGCCGAGCAGCATGACGACCGAGCCGAGCAGCGTGTAGAGGATGAACTTCCAGGCCGCCGACTGCTTCCCGGCGCCGCCCCAGCGGGCGATGAGGAAGTACATCGGGATGAGGACCATCTCGAAGGCGAGGAAGAACAGCATCAGGTCGAGGACGGCGAAGGCGGCGAGGGTGCCGGCCTCGAGGGTGAGCAGCAGGGCGACAAATGCCTTGGGGGACGGGCCCTTCGGCATGTGGAAGTAGCTGTAAAGGGCGCAGAGGAAGGTCAGCAGCGCGGTCAGGACGACAAGGGGGAGCGAGATGCCGTCGACGCCGAGGTGGATGCGGATGTCGAGCGCCGGGATCCAGCTGATGTCGGTGGTGGCCTGCATACGGGCCGGGTGGCCGTGGTCGAAGCCGACGGCCAGCGCAATGGATGCGGCGAGAACGACGCCGGTGACGGTCACCCCGTGGCGCAGTACGGCCTGGTCGGGGTTACGGCCCCTCAGGCCGGGCGGGGCGGGGAGCAGGGCCGCGGCCGCGCCCAGGAGGGGGAGCACGAGGAGCGCCGCGAGGAGGAGCTGCAGGGCGGTGTGGTTCACGGGGTCAGGCCCTCCTCAGGGTGTCGCTCGAGGTGACGCTCGAAGCGCCGCTCGCGGTGTCATCGGCTCCGGGGAGCTTGCCGGCTCCGGCGAACTCGTCCGCTCCGGTGGGCGAGGCCGCTCCGGGGAGCGTGGCCGCGAGGAGTGTCGGCCGGCGGTGCGGGGCGTGTGCCCCGGGGGTGTACGGCATCGGTCAGGCTCCCGTGCCCGTAGCGACGAGGACGGCGGCAATGGCCAGCACGAGCGAGCCCGCGAGCAGGGCGCCGAGGTAGGTCTGCACATTGCCGGTCTGGGCCCGGCGCACCGCGGCGCCCAGCCAGCGGGGGGCGGTGCCCGCACCGCGGACGTAGGTGTCGACGACCTCGCGGTCGAGGAAGCGGACGAGCGTGGCGGCGGCGCGTACGGGCGTGACGAACAGCGTGGAGTAGACGGCGTCGAGGTGGAAGCCGACGGCCGCGTGGCAGTGCAGCGGGCCGAGGAGGAGCCGGCCGGGATCGGCCGGGTCCGGGGCGCCGGCGATACCGCCGTAGGCGGGGGTGTGGCTCTCGATGGCCAGCTCCTCGGCGAGGCCGGGGGCGGCGTCGGGCGCCACGGCGACCGCGCCGAGGGGGGCGCGGGCGGCGAGGGCACTGGTGTGGCGCCAGGCGGCATAGGTGACCAGGCCGCCGACGAGGGCGACGCCGGTGCCCAGGACGGAGGTGTTGAGGGTGGGGTTGAGCGAGCGGCCGTCGAACCAGTCGGGCAGATAGGGGCCGGCCAGGCCGAGCGCGACGGTGGGGACGAACAGCACCCACAGCATGGCGTTCATGACGACCGGCTGCCTGCCGTGGTCGGGCACCTCGGCGCCCTTGCCCTTGAAGGCCAGCAGCCACAAGCGGGTGGCGTAGCCCGCGGTGAGGAGGGCGGTGAGCACTCCGGAGATCAGTACGGTCCAGCCGACCGCGCCGGGAATGCCGTGCGCCTCACCGGTGGCGGCGTGCTCGGCGGCGCCCAGGACCGCTTCCTTGGAGAAGAAGCCGGCAAACGGCGGGATCGCGGCGAGCGCCAACAGCGCCACGGTGACCGTCCAGTAGGCATCCGGGATGCGCCGGGCCAGGCCGCTCATCCGGGACATGGCGGCCAGGGAGTTCGTGCCGGCGGCGTGGATGATCACGCCCGCGCCGAGGAAGAGCAGGGCCTTGAACGCACCGTGCGTCAGGAGGTGGAAGACGGCGGCGCCGCGGTCGCCGACGGCCAGCGCGCCAATCATGTAGCCGAGCTGACCGACCGTCGAATAGGCCAGTACGCGCTTGATGTCGTCCTGGGCCAGCGCGGCCAGACCGGAACCGACCATGGTGATCGCGGCCATGACGGCGAGCACGACCAGCGCGGCAGCGGAGGCGGCGAAGACGGGGAGGAGACGGGCCACGACATAGACACCGGCGGCCACCATCGTCGCGGCGTGGATCAGCGCCGAGACCGGCGTCGGGCCGGCCATCGCGTCCGGGAGCCAGGTGTGCAGCGGGAACTGTGCCGACTTGCCCGCGACGCCGGCCAGCAGCAGCAGCGCGACCAGCGTCGGGTGGTCCAGGCCGCCGCGGGTGACCTGGCCGAGGATGCCGGTGATGCGGAAGGTTCCGGTGTCGGCGGCCAGCGCGAAGATGCCGAAGAGGAAGGGGACATCGCCCAGCTTGGTGACGAGGAACGCCTTGAGGGAGGCGGCGCGGGCGGCCTTGGTCTCCCAGTAGTGGCCGACGAGGAAGTACGAGCAGATGCCCATGACTTCCCAGCCGACCAGCAGCACCATCAGGTCGCCGGTGTAGACGACGAGCAGCATCGCGGAGGTGAAGAGCGAGACCAGCGCGGCGTAGGAGGGGTAGCGCGGATCGTCGCGCAGATAGCCGGTGGAGTAGATCTGCACACAGGTCGCCACGACGCCGACCAGGACGGCGATCAGCGCGGCGAAGCCGTCGATGTGCAGGGCCAGGTCGATGGGGACCGATCCGGTCGGGGTGAGCTCGGTGGCGACGTCGGTGGCCGGGCCACCGCCCTGCTCGACGGCAACGGACACCGCGAGCGCGGCCGCGGCGAGCGTCGGCAGCACGGCCAGGGGGCGTACGAATCCGGGCGCGCGCCGCCCCAGGAGGAGGCCGGCGACGGCCCCGAGGAAGGGCAGGAGGGGGACGAGGACAGCGGTGGTCGTGAGCGTCACGCGGTGGCCTCCGCCTTGGTGTCCGGCTGCGGCTGCGCGCCGTGATCCGTGGCATCCGTACCGTCCGGCCGCTCCGCGAGGTCACGGAGCCGGTCGATGTCGGAGCTGCCGCGGTTGCGGTAGACGAGCAGCACGATCGCCAGGCCGATGCCGATCTCCGCGGCGGCGATGGCGATGGTGAAAAGGGTCAGCGCCTGGCCGGCGTGCAGGGTGTCGCGCAGCCAGACGTCGAAGGCGACGAGGTTGAGGTTGACGGCGTTGAGCATCAGCTCGACGGACATCAGCACCAGGATGGCGTTGCGGCGCGCGAGCACGCCGTACAGGCCGGTGCAGAAAAGGAGGACGGCGAGGACGGCCGGATAGGCGAGATGCATCAGCGCTGGTCCTCTCGCGGGGCGGGGGCACGGGAGGCGCTGTTCCTGAGGGCCGCCACCGGGGCCTTGCCCTCACCGGACTTGCGGGACAGCACGATCGCCCCGACAAGCGCGGCGAGGAGCAGCACGGAGAGCGCTTCGAAGGGCAGCACCCAGTACCGGAAGAGGGTGCGCCCGGAGGCCTCGCTGGAGCCCTGGGCGACGCCGTCGAAGGTGATCCAGGTGGCCCGGAACGCGTCCACGACGACCCAGACCAGCGCGCCGGCCGAGGCGACGGCGACCACGAGCGCGGCCCAGCGGTTGCCGGAATCGGCGTCCGGGGAGCGGCCGATGGGCGCCTTCGTGAGCATCAGCCCGAAGAGAAGGAGGACGACGACGGAACCGACGTAGATCAGTACTTGCACCCAGGCGATGAACTCGGCGGTGAGCAGGAGGTACTCGACGGCGACGCCGCCGAGGGTCACGACCAGCCAGAGGGCGGCGTGCACCAGCTGCCTGGTGGTGACCGTGACGAGGGCCGCCCCGAGGGTCGCGAGGCCGACCAGGAGGAAGGCGATCTCGACGCCGGTGGGCGAGAGGAAGCCGTGGCTTGCGGCGGCGAGCGTCACGTTCCCTCCTCCGAGGTGTCGGGCCGGTCCTGGTCCTGGGCTGTGGCTTCGGTCGGCGCTGTGGCTTCGGCCGCTGCCGCGGCTTCGGCTGCTGCCGCGGCTTCGGCTGCTGCCGCGGCTTCGGCTGCTGCCGCGGCTTCGGCTGCCTGCTGGGCGGCGAGCTTGTCCGCGGCCTTGCGGGCGGCGGCGATCTCCTTGGGCTCCTCGGCCGCCGGGTCGAGCGCGGGCGGCTCGGGCACCGTCCACATCCATTCGCGGAGCCTGTCGCGCTCATGCGTCAGCTCGCGGATGTCCGTCTCGGCGTACTCGAATTCGGGCGACCAGAAGAGCGCGTCGAAGGGGCAGACCTCGATGCAGATACCGCAGTACATGCACAGCGCGAAGTCGATCGCGAAGCGGTCCAGCACATTACGGCTGCGCTCGCGGCCACCGGGGGCGGTGGGCGGCACCGTCTCCTTGTGGGAGTCGATGTAGATGCACCAGTCCGGGCACTCGCGGGCGCACAGCATGCAGACCGTGCAGTTCTCCTCGAACAGCCCGATGACGCCGCGGGTGCGCGGTGCGAGGTCGGGCTGGACGTCCGGGTACTGCGCGGTGACGGACTTCCTCGTCATCGTCCGTAGGGTGACGGCGAGGCCCTTGGCAAGCCCGGAACCAGGGATACCCATTACGAGATCACCACCTTGACGACGCCGGTGACGGCGATCTGGGCGAGGGCGAGCGGGATGAGGACCGTCCAGGCGAGCTTTTGCAGCTGGTCCTCGCGAAGGCGCGGGTAGGTGACCCGTAGCCAGATGACGCCGAAGGCGAGGATCGCGGTCTTCAGCAGCGTCCACAGCCAGCCGAGGCCGTCGAGGCCGAACGGGCCGTGCCAGCCGCCGAGGAAGAGGACGGAGGTCAGCGCGCAGAGGACGACGATGCCCGCGTATTCGGCCAGCAGGAAGAGCGCGAAGCGCAGTCCGGTGTACTCGGTGTACGCGCCGAAGATGATCTCCGAGTCGGCGACCGGCATGTCGAAGGGCGGGCGCTGGAGTTCGGCCAGACCCGCGGTGAAGAAGACGACACCGCCGACGATCTGCCACGGCACCCACCACCAGTGGAAGGCGTCCAGGATGCCGGGCAGCGAGAGCGTGCCGGCCGCCATCGCCACGGACGCGGCGGCGAGCAGCATCGGCAGCTCGTACGCCAGCAGCTGCGCGGCCGTCCGCAGGCCGCCGAGCAGCGAGAACTTGTTGGCCGACGCCCAGCCCGCCATCAGCGAGCCGAGCACGCCGACGCCCATGACGGCGAGGACGAAGAAGATGCCCGCGTCGAGGTTCTGCCCCACGGCGTTGTGCGGGCCGATCGGTATGGCGACCAGGACCAGCAGGTACGGGAGCAGGGCAACGGCCGGCGCAAGCTGGAAGATCCGCCGGTCGGCGCCCGCCGGGACGATGTCCTCCTTCTGCGCGAACTTGACGCCGTCCGCGACGAGCTGCGCCCAGCCGTGGAAGCCGCCTGCGTACATGGGGCCGAGGCGGCCCTGCATATGGGCCATGACCTTGTGCTCGGTCTGCCCGATGACCAGCGGAAAGACCAGGAAGATGACGAAGACGGCGAGGAGGCGCAGGGCGATGTCGAGGGCGTCGCTCATGGGGTTTCGCCTCCTGCCTGTCCTGCCTGGTCCTGGGGGTCGTCCTGTTTCGGCTGCGGTCCGGGCTCCGGCTCCGCCTTGGGGGCGGGCTGGGGCTCGGGCTCGGCCTGGGCCTTGGGCTCCGGTTTCGGCTGGGGCTCGGACTCGGCCTTCGGCTCCGGCGTGTTCTCCGGCTCGTCGAAGGCCGGGCGTGCGTGGTGCCACGGCGCGTCGGAGGAGCGCGGGGCCGCCTCCTCGACCGCAGCCGCGGGGGCCACCTTCGCCTTGGGGGCTTCCTTCGCCTCGGGGGCTTCCTTCGCCTCCGGGGCCACCTTCGCCTCCGGGGCCGCCTGGGCGGCCGGCTCCGCCTGCTGGCTCGCCGACCCCGCGCCGGCCGTACGGGTACGCCGTACCGGACGCTCGCCCGCGGCAGCACTCGCGGCACCCGCGGCCCGCGCGCCACCGGCCGCCCGCGCACCCCGCGCCGGACGCGCCGGCGCAGGCGGCAGCTGGCCCTTCAGCGGACCCCATTCATTCGGGTCGGGCACACCCGGCGGCAGCATCTGACGCCGCTTGGGCCCGCCGTGCTCGGACTCCCCCGGCTCCTTCGCGCCCGGCCACGCCTTGGCGACCCGCGCCGCCAGCACGAAGTCCTTGCGCAGCGGGTGGCCCTCAAAGCTGTCGGGCAGCAGCAGCGGCACAAGATGCGGATGGCCGGTGAAGTCCACGCCGAACATCTCGTGGGTCTCGCGCTCGTGCCAGCCCGCGCCCGCGTACACGCCCACGGCGGTGGGCAGCACGGCGGCGTCGTGCGGCACGGTCGTACGGACGATCAGTCGGCGTACGGTCCCGGGGTGCGCCACCTCCGCCAGGTGCGCGCAGATCCGGAAACCGGTGCCGGGCTCGTCGACGGCGCTCAGCCAGTCGAAATAGGTGCAGCCGAGGTCGTCGCGGGCGGCCGTCAGGGCGGCGAGCCAGCCGTCCACCGGGACGTCGACCGTCAGCAGCTCGTACGCCTCCTCCGCCGTGGCCCCCGTACCGAAGATCTCGCTCGCGGGCCGCGGCAGCCATCCGACGACCGGCTCGGCGGCGGGTTCGGCGGCAGGCTCGGCAACGGTCTCGGCAACGGGCTCAACGGGCTGCTCAGCGGACGGCTCAACCGGCTGCCCGGGCGTCTGGCTCTGCTCGTTCTGCTCGCTCATCGGGGCTCCTCCCCCGCGGCCTTGCCCTGCTCCGCCTTGGGGGCGGGCGGCGTGACCAGCCCGCTGCGCAGGGCCGCCGCCGAGGGCCGGGCGCCGGCGCCCTGGTGGTACCGCTCCCCCAGCGACTCGCGCGCGATCTTCTCCTGCAGCTTGAGGATGCCCTGCAGCAGCGCTTCGGGCCGCGGCGGGCAGCCCGGTACGTAGACATCCACCGGAATGATCTGGTCGACGCCCTTGGTGACGGAGTACGAGTCCCAGTAGGGACCGCCGCAGTTCGAGCAGGCGCCGAAGGAGATGACGTACTTCGGCTCGGGCATCTGCTCGTAGAGCCGCTTGATCGCGGGGGCCATCTTGTCCGTCACCGTGCCGGAGACGACCATCAGGTCGGCCTGGCGCGGGCCGGGCGCGAAGGGGATCACGCCGAGCCGGATGAAGTCGTGCCGGGCCATGGATGCGGCGATGAACTCGATGGCGCAGCAGGCGAGGCCGAAGTTGAAGACCCACAGGCTGTAGCGGCGGCCCCAGTTGAGGACCACCTTCATCGGTTCGGGCGCGAGCCGGGCCAGCGTGCCCAGGCGCCGGGGCTCCGGCAGGTACTGGGGAGCGGCGCCCTCGGCCGCGGCCGCGGAGCTGTTGGAGGCGGGGGTCACGTCCATTCCAGGACGCCCTTCTTCCATGCGTAGAGCAGGCCGACGGCGAGGAAGCCGAGGAAGATGAACATCTCCACCAGCGTCACGCCGCCGAAACCGGGGGCGGCGAAGATCGTCGCCCAGGGGAACAAGAAGATCGAGTCGACGGCGAAGATGACATAGAGGAAGGCATAGACGTAGTAGCGGACCTGGGTGTGCGCCCAGCCCTCGCCGACCGGGTCCACGCCGCACTCGTACGTCAGCAGCTTCTCGGGCGTCGGCACCACAGGCCGCAGCAATCGCCCGGCCCCGAAGGCCACGGCCACGAAGAGCACGCCGATCACGGCGATAAGCCCTACGACCGAGTATCCCTCGAAGTAGTCCGCGGCGATGGTGGTGCGTACGGTCGCGTCCGGCACGTCCGCCCCTCGCTCCCTGACTGCGCTTGTTCAACGACTTTCGACAATCTTTACGGACCGGAGTCTAGGCCCTGCCCCGACCGCGCCCCGCAGCCGCGTCGTCGCGGACGGTGGGCTTGTCCCCACTTCGCCCTACCTGGGTGGCCGGCAGCGTAGACGGCGGGGGCGGTTGTCTCAGGAGGTGTCTCATCTAGCGGACTGCCCGGGTCCGGATGGCGGAGTGGATCAGCCAGCCGATCACTGGTCCGCTCCGCCGTCGGATCGGCGTATGGGGCCGCCGTCGAAGGGGCTGCGGGTGTCGGGGGCGGTGGGATCGGCGGGGGGTGGTGGGGTGGCAGGGGTGGGTTGTGGGGACTGCGGAGTCTGTCGGGGCGTGGGCTGCGGGACGGGCTGAGGTGCAGGCTGCGGCACAGGCCGAGGCGTGGTCTGCGCCATCGGCTGCGGGGCAGGCCGGGGCGTCGGAGCCGGAGATGGCATCGGAGCCGGGTACGGCGCCGGGGCCGGGTATGACGCCGGGGCCGGGTATGACGCCGGGGCCGGGTATGGCGCCGGGGCCGGATGCGCCATAGGGGTCGGCCGGTACACCGGAGCCGGCTGCGGCATCGGCCGAGGCGCTACAGGCGCGGCCCCCGGTGTGACGTGCGGTGCCGCGGGCACGGCGCCCTGCGGGATCACGGGCGCCTGACCCGGTGGGTGGACCACCTGCTGCGGATGCGCCCCCTGAGGAGACCCGGCCGGCCGTCTCCCCGGCTCCCGCGCGACGGCTCGGTCCATCACCTCGGCCGCGATCCGGGCCGCCGCCTCCCGCGTCCGCTCGCCCAGCAGTTCCGTACGGATGGCGCCGCCCGCCGCCAGATGACGGTCGTACGGCAACGGGAGCATGGCCGCGCCCCCGGCGCCCAGATGCTCGGCCGCCTTGCGCACATCGAGGCCGACGTCGGGCGAGGAGTGGGTGAGCACGACCACCGTGGTCGGCAGCAGGCCGGGGTGCAGCCCGCCGACCCAGTTCAGTACGGACCGGGTGGCGGCCACGCCCTCCGGGGTCGCCGGGGTGACCAGTACCCGCGCCTGCGTGGTCACCAGGGCCGTACGCGCCACCTCGGCAGGCAGCGTCTCGCAGTCCACCACGGTGGCGGCGAAGTGACGGCGCAAGGAGGTCATGACGACCCGGTAGGTGTCGAGGTCCAGCCGGGTGCCGATGGAACCCTGGCTTCCGGGCAGCAGCCAGCCGCCGCCCGCGAACGGCAGGAGATAGCCGGTCAGGTCCGTGATCAGCATGGCCGGATCGACGATCTCCGCCAGATCGCTGCCCGACCAGCGCACCTCCCGGGCGCCGAGGCGGTGCGGCAAGGTGCCGAGCGCCGGATCGGCCTCGACGGCGAGCACCGGGTCGGGGCGGTAGTGCGCGTAGGTCAGCGCCAGCAGGGCGGCGACGGTGGACTTGCCCGCGCCGCCGCGGATGCTGGTTACGGCGATCTGCCGGCCGGTGGTCACAGGCTGCTGGATGGCGTACGCGGCCTGGGTGACGGCGGCCGTCTCGGCGGCCGGGGACGAGGCGAACACCCGCCGCAGCGCCCTCCCGGCCCGCCGGGCCAAGGGGTCGCCACGCCGCGGCTTGGGCTGCCCGGCGGCCAGCTCGGGCGGCAGGAGCGGTACGGAGACGGGGGTGCGGGCCGGCAACCCGGAACGGCCGTAGCGGCCGGGAGCGGGGGCCGACGGTGCGGGGGCATGCGGGGGAGCAGGAGCCGGCGCCGGCTCGGGCGCGGGCGGAGCGGACGGTGGTGTGCCGGGGGCCTGCGGCGCCGGGCCGGCCGAGGTGGTCGGGGCGGGGGCTGGTGGGGTGGTCGGTTGCGCCGCGGGCGCCGACGGCGCCGGAGCGGCCGGTGCCGGAGCTCCCGATGGCACCGGCGTCTTGGGGGCAGCCGGAACGGCCGCGCCCTCCGCCGCCGGCGCAGGCATCGGCCCGGCCCCGCCCCCCGCACGCGAACCCGAATCCGCACTCACCGAACCCACACCCCCTCTTGTTCACTCAACGCCTGGCCCGGTCGGCCCGGTTCCGCTCCCGCGCTCGTATGCGCTCCGGCACCGGCACTCGCTTCCCCTGACATCTTCCCTCCGCAGCCATCCGGGTCAGGATGCACCCAGCAGCAGGCTGTAGACCCCGAAGGCCCCCAGGGCCACCGGGATCAGCGCTATCACGGCAACCGACTCGACCCGATCCAGCCACCGTCGCAGCCCTACCCGCAGCAGCTCCGGCACCCGTACCGCCAGCACTGCAACCGGCAGCGCCGCCAGCACACCCAGCACCGCCAGAGCACCGGCCCGTTCGCCACCGTCCGCCCACAGCAGAACGAGCCGCACGCAGACGGCGGTGCCGGCCACCAGCAGCGCGACCACCTCCGCCGCCAGCGGATAGGCGCGGGCCCGCGAGAGCAGGACGACGCAGAGCAGCAGCGCGGCAAGCACGGTCCAGAGGCCGGGTGTGTCCACGGCCAGCACCCCCGCCGCACCGGCCGAGGCCGCCGTCGCCACCGTGGCCAGGGCAAGTCCCCGGTGGGTGGCGCCCAGCGCGGCCGCCACCTGATGCCGGCTGACCGGCGTGCCACCGGAGCGCCGGTCGTCCAGCCGGTTCAGCCCGGCGGCCGTAAGCGCGTACCGCGGCAGGTATCCGAGGACGAGGACGGAGACAAAGCCGAGCGCAACTCCCGTACGGGCGGGGGTGGTCAGCGCGAGGCCGAGCTCCCAGACGCCCACGGCGAGGGCCAGCGCGGCGGCCCCGGTCAGGCCGCCGCGCCCCAGTGGCGCGCAGAGCCCGAGGAGCGCGCACACGGCCGCGACGGTCAGTCCTACGGCGGCCAGTCTGGCGGCGCTGCCGGAGACGGCCTGCCAGGAGGCGACCACGCCGAGCGCGCCGCCGAGCAGCAACAGGGCGACACCGGGTGCGTGCCGGTCCGGCCGCCGTGCCACCTTGTTTGCCACCTTGCCGGTCGCCGCTCCGACGCCCGCGACAAGTACGGCTGCGCCGCCCAGCCAGGGGGCACTGCCGCCGTACCAGGTGACCGCAAAGATCCCGGCGACTGCCGCGAGCAGCACACTCCCCGTCACCGCCGTCCAGGCCCTGGTCCGTTCGCCCCAGCCCCAGCCACGGATGTCGAGCGGGCCGGCCGCCCCGTTGGCGAGACCGTGGCCGATGGGCTCCGGTTCCAGCACCTGGCTGTCACGATCCCGCGCCATCGCCCCGCCTCTCCCGCTCTGCACCGCCACACCATACGGTCCCGCCGCCGCGCCCTGTCCACCACGGGTGATAACGAGATAGCCACCAGCCTGCGGCGATGCCTGGAAGACGGCTTCGGCAGGTAGGGGAAACCCCACCCCCGCCACCCCGCGAACCCCATGGCACCGACGGCCTGAGCCGGGCAATCTGGGGCGTATGACGGAGAGTTCCCTGCCCAGCGCCGCCGACCACACCCTCGACGGCACCTCACCCCCACCCCCCAAGGCACCGCTCAGCGCATGGACCTGGCGGGAGATCGCGTATCTGCTCTCCAACTTCCCGTTGGGCGTCCTGGCGTTCGTGGTGCTGGTGGTCTGGCTCGCGCTGGGCATAGGGCTGGCCGTCACCGTGGTCGGGCTGCCGCTACTGGCGATGGGCCTGGTGGCGTGCCGGCGGTACGGGAGGATGGAGCGGGCGCGGGCGCGGGCCCTGCTCGGGGTGGAAGTGGACGAGCCGAGTCCGCTGCGGGCGCGGGAGACGGGGTTCCTGCCCTGGCTGTGGACGTGCCTGAAGGACCCGGTCGCCTGGCGGCACGCGCTGTTCGCGTTCATCCGGCTGCCCTGGGCGGTCCTCACCTTCTCGGTCACGCTCGTCTCGCTCTTCGTGGCGTGGCCGGCGCTGCCGTGGCTGGCGCGCTGGCTGTCGAATGCGGACCGGGCGATGGTGCGCGGACTGCTCTCGCCCTCGGACGAGTTGGAGCGGCGGATCATCGAGCTGGAGGCGGACCGGATTGCGGTCACCGACACCGCGGCGGCCGATCTGCGCCGTATCGAGCGGGATCTGCACGACGGTGCGCAGGCCCGGCTGGTGGCGCTCGCCATGGGGCTGGGACTGGCGAAGGAGAAGCTGCTGGAGGGCCGGGCCGACGAGAGCGTGGCGGCGATGGTGGACGAGGCGCACGGCGAGGTGAAGCTGGCGCTGCAGGAGCTGCGGGATCTGGCCCGGGGCATCCATCCGGCGATCCTGACGGACCGGGGGCTGGGGCCGGCGCTGGCCTCTCTGGCCGGGCGCTGCACGGTGCCGGCCACGACCTCCGTGGACCTGGCCGAGCGGCCCGCGCCCGCCATCGAGGGGATCGTCTACTTCACCGTCTCCGAGCTGCTGCAGAACGTCTCCAAGCACAGCGCGGCGCGAAAGGCATCCGTCGAGGTGTGGCGGGTCAAGGACCGGCTGCTGATCCAGGTGGAGGACGACGGGCGGGGCGGGGCGCGGCTGGACGGCGGCAGCGGGATGGCCGGGCTGGCGGAGCGGCTGGGGTCGGTGGACGGGCTGTTCGTGCTGGATTCGCCGGCCGGCGGGCCGACACGGGTGACGGCGGAGCTGCCGTGGCGGGCGCGTACGGCGAAGGGCTGAGGGGGCGCGGCCTCGGCGGGGTGCGCTCATCCTCAGGTCCGGTGGTGGGGAAAACCCCAGGGGAAGAGTGCGCTGAACCTCATGGTGCGGGCGGCGGCGGACGCGGACGCTTGTCGTAGCGGAAAAGAGCCGGGAACGGCCGGAGCAAGAGCCGGAATGAGCCGGCGCACCCACCGCACCGCATACGGCAGAACGGACGGACGACGAGTCGATGGATACCGCATACGCACCGCAGACCCGCGGCTCCCACGTGCCCGTGGGACTGCGCGCCCCGTTCTCCGGGCGCACCTGGCGCGAGTTCCTCTATCTCTTCCTCAGCCTCCCCCTCTCGGCCGTGATGTTCAGCTACGCGATAGCGGTGATCTCGCTGAGCGCCGGCCTGCTGATCACGTTTCTGGGCATCCCGGTGCTGGCCGGCGGGCTGGCCGGCGGCCGTGCGCTGGGCGTTCTGGAGCGCGCCCGGGCCCGTGCCCTGCTGGGGCTGAACGTGGCCGAGCCGGAGCCGGTCCGCCCTTCCAAGCCGGGCCTGATGGGCTGGACCGGGGCCGTACTGAAGAGCGGGGTGTCCTGGCGGCACCTCCTCTACTCCTTCTTCCACTTCCCCTGGGCACTGTTCTCCTTCGTCTTCTCGACGACCTTCTGGGCCGTCGGCTGGGGCCTGCTGGCCTATCCGCTGTGGCGGTGGACGTTCCCCACGTACCTCGGTCAGCCCGGCATCCAGATGTGGGGCGACGGCGACGGCAACGGCTTCTACCTCGACACTCCGCTGGAGACAGGGGTCATCAGCGCCGTCGGTCTGCTGCTGGTGCTGGCCGGGCCGTGGCTGATCCGTGGGCTGACGCAGGTGGACCGCGTGATGGTCCTGGGTCTGCTGGGCCCGTCCTCCCTCGCCGGCCGGGTCTCTGAGCTGGAGTCGGACCGCGGGGTGGTGGTCGACACCGCGGCGGCCGATCTGCGGCGCATCGAGCGCGACCTGCACAACGGTGCGCAGGCCCGGCTGGTCTCGCTCGCCATGGAGCTGGGCCTGGCCAAGGAGAAGCTGGCAAAGGACCCGGACGCCGCCGTACGAATGGTGGACGAGGCGCACGGCGAGGTGAAGATCGCGCTGCAGGAGCTGCGAGATCTGGCCCGCGGTATCCACCCGGCGATCCTGACCGACCGCGGGCTCGGCCCGGCCCTGTCGGCGCTGGCCGCGCGCTGCACGGTACCGGTCACGGTGACCGTCGATCTGGACCGCCGGCCCGCCGCGGCGATCGAGGGCATCGCGTACTTCACCGTCTCCGAGCTGCTGCAGAACGTCTCCCGGCACGCGCGGGCCACCAGCGCCGCGGTCGATGTCTGGCATTCGGCGGAACGGATCATGCTGCAGGTGACGGACAACGGCCGGGGCGGCGCGACCACCGACGCGGGCGAGGGTCTGGCGGGCCTGGCGGAGCGGCTGGACTCCGTGGACGGGCTGCTGGTGGTGGATTCCCCGGACGGGGGCCCGACGTCCATATCCGCCGAGCTGCCGTGGCGGAGCCAGTAGCCGGCCGGTAGCCGACGGCCGGGGCCGGGACGGGGGTCCGGCCCCGACCGCAGCTCGCCCCCGTCTCGCGGCCCGCACGCGTCTCACCGCCCGCCCCCGCCTCCCGCTTGCCCCGCACCCCCCGGTAAGGCACGCACGGCGCCGAATCCGCGGCTCCCGCCGCACCGCACCCCGGATGCTGGAATGCTGGGACCGCCAGGCGTGGTTGTACGAGGTACGGGGGGAAGCTGAGCCGTGGAGGACAGGGTGCGGGTCGTCATCGCCGAGGATTCGGTGCTGCTGCGGGAGGGCCTGACACGGTTGCTCACCGACCGTGGGCACGACGTCGTGGCGGGCGTGGGGGACGCCGAGGCGCTGATCAAGGCGATCGCGGAGCTGGCGGCCGAGGGAGCGCTGCCGGATGTAGTGGTGGCGGACGTACGGATGCCGCCGACGCACACCGACGAGGGCGTGCGGGCCGCGGTCCGGCTCCGCCGGGACCACCCTGACCTGGGCGTTCTGGTGCTGTCGCAGTACGTCGAGGAGCAGTACGCGACGGAGCTGCTGGCCGCCTCCAGCCGGGGCGTGGGCTATCTGCTCAAGGACCGCGTGGCCGAGGTGCGGGAGTTCGTCGACGCCGTGGTCCGGGTCGCCGGGGGCGGCACGGCGCTGGATCCGGAGGTGGTGGCGCAGCTGCTCGGCCGCAGCCGTAAGCAGGACGTCCTGGCCAATCTGACGCCGAGGGAGCGGGAGGTGCTGGGGCTGATGGCCGAGGGCCGGACGAATTCCGCGATCGCCCGGCAGCTGGTGGTCAGCGACGGTGCGGTGGAGAAGCACGTCAGCAACATCTTTCTGAAGCTGGGCCTGGCCCAGAGTGACGGGGATCACCGCCGGGTACTCGCGGTGCTCACCTACCTCAACTCCTGAGCGCTTGACAACCTGTCAGATGCGCAGGCCGGAGAGGCGCCACCCAGGGCCCAGGACCTTGGACCTAGAACTATTGGACGAAGTCCGGAGTGCCACGAAGAAGAGGTAACGGGGGCGGTGATTTCATGACAAACCATGCCGTTGCGGCGTCTCATCTTGACGTCCACCATGTGATCGACTCAGGGAAGGCGACCCTTACCCACGTACGATGGATATGGGACAACCGGTCGGTACGACACGTCCCGAGCCCTGCCCCAGGCGGGGACGCCGCACCCCTCGAGGGAGGTCCGAAGCAGTGACCAGCCAGGTCAGTAGCCCAGCCGAGAAGACCGACGGTGCGCTTGTCGGTGAACAGCGCACGCCCGGTGACGGCGGCGGAGGCAAGGAAGTCCAGCGCCTGGACCGGGTGATCATCCGGTTCGCGGGTGACTCCGGTGACGGTATGCAGCTCACCGGCGACCGGTTCACCTCCGAGACGGCGTCGTTCGGTAACGACCTGTCGACGCTGCCGAACTTCCCCGCCGAGATCCGGGCCCCTGCCGGCACGCTGCCGGGCGTCTCCAGCTTCCAGCTGCACTTCGCGGACCACGACATCCTCACCCCCGGTGACGCCCCGAACGTCCTGGTGGCGATGAACCCGGCGGCCCTGAAGGCGAACATCGGGGATGTGCCGCGGGGCGCGGAGATCATCGTCAACACCGACGAGTTCACCAAGCGCCCGATGGCCAAGGTCGGCTATGCGACCAGCCCGCTGGAGGACGGCTCGCTGGAGGCGTACAGCGTCCACCCGGTGCCGCTGACGACGCTGACGATCGAGGCGCTCAAGGAGTTCGGGCTCTCCCGCAAGGAGGCCGAGCGCAGCAAGAACATGTTCGCGCTGGGTCTGCTGTCGTGGATGTACCACCGGCCGACGGAGGGCACCGAGAAGTTCCTGCGGTCGAAGTTCGCGAAGAAGCCGGTTATCGCGGAGGCAAATGTCACGGCCTTCCGGGCGGGCTGGAACTTCGGCGAGACCACCGAGGACTTCGCGACGTCGTACGAGGTCGCCCCGGCCACCAAGGCCTTCCCGACCGGCACCTACCGCAACATCTCCGGCAACCTCGCGCTCTCCTACGGGCTGGTCGCGGCGGGCCGGCAGGCGGATCTCCCGCTCTACCTGGGCTCGTACCCCATCACCCCGGCCTCCGACATCCTGCACGAGCTGTCCAAGCACAAGAACTTCGGTGTGCGGACGTTCCAGGCGGAGGACGAGATCGCCGGTATCGGCGCGGCGCTGGGCGCGGCGTTCGGCGGGTCGCTCGCGGTGACGACGACATCGGGTCCCGGTGTGGCGCTGAAGTCGGAGACCATCGGCCTGGCGGTGAGCCTCGAGCTCCCGCTGCTGATCGTGGACATCCAGCGCGGCGGCCCCTCGACGGGCCTGCCCACCAAGACCGAGCAGGCCGACCTGCTGCAGGCGATGTACGGGCGCAACGGCGAGGCGCCGGTGCCGATCGTGGCACCCAAGACGCCCGCCGACTGCTTCGACGCGGCGCTGGACGCGGCCCGTATCGCGCTGACCTACCGCACCCCCGTCTTCCTGCTCTCCGACGGCTATCTGGCCAACGGCTCCGAGCCCTGGAAGATCCCCGACGTCGAAGAACTCCCCGACCTGCGCGTCCAGTTCGCCTCCGGCTTCAACCACGAGCTGGCGGACGGCACCGAGGTGTTCTGGCCCTACAAGCGCGATGAGCAGACCCTGGCGCGCCCCTGGGCCGTTCCGGGCACGCCGGGGCTGGAGCACCGTATCGGCGGCATCGAGAAGCAGGACGGCACGGGCAACATCTCCTACGACCCCGCCAACCACGACTTCATGGTGCGCACCCGCCAGGCGAAGATCGACGGCATCGAGGTCCCCGACCTCGAGGTCGACGACCCGTCCGGCGAGGCCAACACCCTCGTCGTGGGCTGGGGTTCGACGTACGGGCCCATCACCGCGGCGGTACGGCGCGTAAGGGGCGCAGGGGAGCACATCGCCCAGGCGCATCTGCGCCATCTCAACCCCTTCCCGAGGAATCTCGGCGAGGTCCTCCGGCGTTACGACAACGTGATCGTGCCGGAGATGAACCTCGGACAGCTCAGCACCCTGCTGCGCGCCAAGTACCTCGTGGACGCGCGCTCGCACACCCAGGTCAGCGGAATGCCGTTCAAGGCCGAGCAGCTCGCGGAGGTCTTTAAGGAGGCCATCAATGACTGAGACGATCTCGGAGGAGAAGCCCGCACAGATCGAGGCGCTCTCCCTGGTGCCCAAGGCCGAGGCCAAGCAGTCCATGAAGGACTTCAAGTCCGACCAGGAAGTGCGCTGGTGCCCCGGCTGCGGTGACTACGCCGTCCTCGCCGCCGTGCAGGGCTTTATGCCCGAGCTCGGCCTGGCGAAGGAAAACATCGTCTTCGTCTCCGGCATCGGCTGTTCCTCCCGCTTCCCGTACTACATGAACACCTACGGGATGCACTCCATCCACGGCCGCGCCCCGGCCATCGCCACGGGCCTGGCTTCCTCGCGGCGCGACCTGTCGGTGTGGGTCGTCACCGGTGACGGGGATGCGCTGTCCATCGGCGGCAATCACCTCATCCACGCCCTGCGGCGTAACGTCAACCTCAAGATCCTGCTGTTCAACAACCGGATCTACGGCCTGACCAAGGGCCAGTACAGCCCCACCTCCGAGGTCGGCAAGATCACCAAGTCGACTCCGATGGGCTCGCTGGACGCGCCCTTCAACCCGGTCTCGTTGGCGATCGGCGCCGAGGCGTCCTTTGTGGCCCGCACCATCGACTCCGACCGCAAGCACCTGACGTCGGTGCTGCGGGAGGCCGCCGCCCACCCGGGCACGGCGCTGGTGGAGATCTATCAGAACTGCAACATCTTCAACGACGGCGCCTTCGAGGCCCTCAAGGACAAGGAGACGGCCCAGGAGGCCGTCATCCGCCTGGAGCACGGGCAGCCGATCCGCTTCGGCGCCCCGGCCGCCGACGGCCTGGGCTCCAGGGGCGTGGCCCGCGACCCGGCCACCGGCGACCTCAAGGTCATCGACGTGGAGGCGGAGGGCACGGACGCCGTGCTGGTGCACGACGCGCACAACCCGTCGCCCACCACGGCCTTCGCCCTCTCCCGGCTCGCCGACCCCGACACGCTCTACCGCACCCCGATCGGTGTGCTGCGCAGCGTCGACCGGCCGGTGTACGACACCGCGATGAGCGACCAGCTCGACGCCGCCATCGAGCAGAAGGGCAAGGGCGACCTCGCCTCCCTGCTGACCGGCAACGACACCTGGACCGTCGTCGGCTGACCCGACACCCCGGGTGGTGCCTCTACGGGTGCCCGTGCGGGAGCGCTTCACAGCGTTCCCGCACGGGCATCCGTTTGTCGTTCCTGCCGCTCCTCGCCGCCCGTCGGACCGGCCCCTGCGCGTCTCTTCTGCGCGGGGCGAGGGGGTGCCATGCTGGCGGCTTTCCCTGAGCAAGGGGCAGGTATGAGCATCGTCGTCACCGGCGCCACCGGAGCGCTCGGCCGGCTCGTCATCGAGGCGCTGTGGAAGCGGATCGCGCCGGGCGAGATCATCGCGGTCGCGCGTGACCGGGCCAGGACGGCGGACCTCGCGGCGCGCGGCGTCGAGGTACGGATCGCGGACTACAGCAAGCCCGAGACCCTTGAGGGTGTCTTCGCGGCCGGCGACCGCGTGCTGCTCATCTCCGGGAACGAGGCCGGGCAGCGCGTCGACCAGCACCGGGCGGTCATCGACGCCGCGCGGGAGGCGGGCGTCACGCTGCTCGCGTACACCAGCGTGCTCGGCGGGCCCGCCGCCACCTTCTCCATCGCCGAGGAGCACATCGCCACCGAGCAGGCGCTGCTGGCGTCCAGGGTGCCGTACTGCCTGCTGCGCAACGGCTGGTACCACGAGAACTACACCGGGGTACTCGCCACGACACTGAGCACCGGCGCGGTGGTCGGCAGCGCGGGCGCCGGCCGCGTGGCCACCGCCGCACGCCGGGACTACGCAGAGGCGGCCGCCATCGTCCTTACCGGCACCGGCCACGAGAACTCCGTGTACGAGCTGAGCGGCGACACCGCATGGACGATGGCCGAGTACGCGGCCGAGGTCTCCCGGCAGACCGGCCGGAAGATCCCTTACCGCGAGCTGCCGCCGGAGCAGTACGTGGCGCTGGGGGTCCCCCCCTGCTCGAGCGCAGCCGAGAGCTTGGGGGAGGTCGAGGCGGGCGTACCGGCGCTGGGCGCACAGATGGTGGCCGACGCGGATGCCGCGATCGCCCGTGGCGAGCCGGCCGCCACCCCCGGTGACCTGGCCCGTCTCCTCGGCCGCCCGACCACCCCCCTCGCCGAGGCGATCGCCGACGCCCTCCAGGAGCTGCCCCTGTCATGACCGTATGCCGAAACGGGCATGACAGGGGGGGCCGTACGGCGTTACCTTCACTGAGTCGACGCAGCATCACCGGGAGGGCCACTTGCAGCCTCGAACCGATCAGCGCACAGGGCTCGCCTTCGGACTCGCCGCGTACACCATGTGGGGCCTGCTGCCCCTCTACTGGCATCTGCTGGACGCCGCCTCGCCGTCCGAGATCCTGGCCCACCGCATGGCGTGGTCGCTGCCCGTCGCCGTCGTCATCCTGGCCGTGCTGCGCCGCTGGGCGTGGATACCCCCGCTACTGCGGCAGCCCAAGCGGCTCGGGCTGATCCTGCTCTGCGCCGCGGTCATCTCGGTGAACTGGTTTCTCTACATCTGGGCCGTCAACTCCGGGCACGTTCTCGAAGCCTCGCTCGGCTATTTCATCAACCCGCTGGTCAGCATCGCTTTCGGCGTTCTGGTGCTGCGTGAGCGGCTGCGTCCGCTTCAGTGGGCCGCGGTGGGTGTCGGCGCCCTCGCCGTTGTCGTGATGACCGTCGCCTACGGCAACATGCCCTGGATCGCGCTCGGGCTGGCCTTCTCCTTCGCGACGTACGGCCTGGTCAAGAAGGGCATCAAGCTCGACGGCATCGAGGGCTTCAGCGCCGAGACGGCCCTGCAGCTGCTGCCCGCGCTGGGCTTTCTGGTCTTCCTCGGCGCGCGCGGCGAGTCCGCCTTCACCACCGGCGGCCTGGGCCAGGCGCTGCTGCTCGCGGGCTGCGGGATCGCGACCGCGGTGCCGCTGATCTGCTTCGGCGCGTCGGCGATGCGACTGCCGCTGGTGACGATCGGGATGATGCAGTACCTGGCGCCGACGTTTCAGTTCGTGCTGGGCCTGGCGGTCTTCCACGAGGAGATGCCGCCCGAGCGCTGGGCCGGTTTCGCTCTGGTCTGGCTGGCCCTGTGCGTGCTGACCTGGGACGCACTGCGCACGGCACGGCGCTCACGCATCGCGCTGGCCACCGCGGGCGCACGCGCGGCCAACGCCGCGGCGGAGGCCGCGCTGGCCGGGACGGACAACCTGACGGCCCGGACGGAGCCGGCCACCGCCGACCCGAGCCCCCGCATCACGCCGTGACGTCGCGCGTCGTGAACCGCGCCCACGCCGCCGAGCCGAACACGACCGTGTACAGGGCCTGCAGGCCCAGGTTCTTCTGCAGCTGGTCCCAGTAGACGGGGTCGCGCAGCAGGTCCGCGAAGGACAGCCAGTAGTGCGGGAAGAGATACGGCTGGATGGCGTGCAGCTGCGGGATGGTGTCCAGGATCTGCACGGTGATCAGCAGGCCGACGGTGGTCGCCATGGCCGCGATACCGCTGCTGGTGAGCGTCGATATGAACAGGCCGACGGCGGCCACTCCGACGAGGGAGAGCGCCACCACGCACGCGATGGCCAGCGCGCGCAGCAGCCCCTCACCGAGGGATATGGAGGTGCCGGAGAGCAGGGTGAGGTCGCCCAGCGGGAAGAGCAGAGCTCCGGTCACCAGGGCCGAGGCCGCCACGACCAGGGTCGCCGCCAGGCAGAACGTGACGGTCGTGGCGTATTTGACGAACAGCAGGCGCGTACGGCCCGCGGGGGCGACGAGGAGATAGCGCAGCGTCCCGGCGCCGGCCTCCCCCGCGAGGGAGTCACCTGCGATCACGCCGATGGCCATCGGGAGGAAGAAGGGCAGCGTCACGGCGAGCGAGGCGAAGACCAGGAAAACGCCGTTGTTGGTGACCTGGGAGATGAACGCCGGGCCGTGCTCGCCACCGCCGCCGCCCGCCGATCCGCCGTCGCCGGTCTCGATCTTCACGGCGATGCCGACCAGGACCGGTACGCCTGCGAGCACCGCCAGCAGCGCGAGGGTGCGCCAGCGCCGGAACGTCGTATTGATCTCGCTGCGCAGCAGGCCCAGCGACCACAGCGGCCGGGGGCGGCGGAGCACCGTTTCAGCCTGCGACATCGAAGCCCTCCCCGGTCAGATGCACAAAGACGTCCTCCAGCGAGGCACGTTCGGTGCCGAAGCCGCGGACACGTATGCCGGCCTGGACGAGCGCGGCGTTGAGATCCGCGAGTTCCCACGGCTCCTGGCCGTCGGGCGCGGCTGCCGCGGGCAGTTCACCGGTCACCCGGTCGTCGGTGACCTGGAGGTCGGTGACGCCCCGCTCCTTCAGGACGCGCGCGGCATCCGCGCCGTCCGGTGTCGTCACCGTCAGCCTGCCGCGGCCGTGCGAGTCGAGGACCGTGGCGGAGAGGTCGGCGACCGTGCCCTGGGTGATCAGGCGGCCGCGGGCCATCACCGCGGCATGGGTGCAGACCTGCTCGATCTCGTCGAGGAGGTGCGAGGAGAGGAAGACCGTGGTGCCGTCCGCCGCCAGCTCGCGGACCAGGGCACGGATCTCCCGCATGCCCTGCGGGTCGAGGCCATTGGTCGGCTCGTCGAGCACCAGCAGCTCACGGGGCTGGAGCAGTGCCGAGGCCAGCCCGAGGCGCTGCTTCATACCGAGGGAGTAGGCGCGCGCCTTCTTGCCGGCCGCGGCGGCCAGCCCGACCCGCTCCAGCGCACTCCCGACCCGCTCGGCACGGGTGCGGGGATCGGCGGTCGGGTCGGCCGCGTCGAAGCGCAGCAGATTGTCGCGGCCGCTGAGGAAGCCGTAGAGCGCCGGACCCTCGATCAGGGTGCCGACCCTGGGCAGCACCTGTCGGCTCGCGCCGGGCATCGGTGCGCCCAGGACCCGCGCGCTGCCGGCGGTCGGTTCGATCAGGCCCATCAGCATGCGGATGGTGGTGGTCTTGCCGGAGCCGTTGGGGCCGAGGAAGCCGAAGACGCTGCCGCGCGGTACGGCGAGGTCGAGGCCGTCGACGGCGAGCTGGCCGCCGCGGTACGCCTTGGTCAGCCCATGGGTCTCGATCACTTGGTCCCCGTCGGGCGGGACCGGGTGCTCGGAACCCGCGGCGGGTGGCGGTGGCATCGGCTCCCCCAACTCATGGCGTACGTACGGCGTGGCGTGTGGCGTGACGTATGGCGTAAGGGCTGCGCCGCGCCCCCGGACGGGAGGCGCGGCGAACCCTCGATTGCTCCAGTGGCCCGTTACTTGGCGGCGTTGGCCGCGCCGATCAGGGCCTGCTTGTCGACGGCACCGACGTAGACCGTGCCGTTGTCGGTGATCAGGGCATTGACCAGGCGGGTGCTGAAGACCCGGCCGGTGCCGAAGGATCCGGTCACCTTCTCGCCGATGCTGTCCAGGAATGCGCCCGCGTCGCCGGCGGCGCCCTGGTCCTTGCCGGCGGGCAGGCCGGAGCCGGAGCTCTTGATCGTGGCGATGGACGTCCAGCCCTTGCCGATGACGTTCAGCCCGCCGCGGTCCTTGAAGTCCTCCAGGCCCTTACGGTCCTTGACGTCCTTGCCGTGCCGGCGCTCGGCCTTCGCGCGCTCCTTGTCGGCGTCGACGACCTTTGCGCCCTTGGGGGGCGTGAAGGCGAAGGAGCTCGCGGCGGGCTTGGCGAAGTCGACGTTGGTGTAGCCGACGTCGACCGCGGCCGCGCCACCGCTCTTGGGCGTCAGGGTGAACTTCAGCGGGACGCCGTTGGCGGCGTCCACCGCTATCCGGATGGAGCCGACCGTCGAGGCGGACTGCTTGGGCTTGACGAGGAGCTGGTAGGCGTCCCGCCCGGCGACCCGCGCCGTGCCGTCGACCGTGACCGAGGTGGTGTCGCCCGCCGCCTTCAGGACCTCCTTGGCAAGGTCCTGCGGCGTGGCGTTCTTCAGGCCCTTGGGCAGGTCCTTGGGCAGGTCCTTGGGCAGGTCCTTGGGCAGGTCCTTGGGCTGGTGGTGCCGCTGGCCGGCCTTGCCGTGCCCGTCCGCCGTGCTGTGTACGGCGGTGTTGCTGCCGCTGTCGTACGCCCAGACCTGGTCGCCGTTGTGGATGATGCTGTATTCGGCGGCCTTGTCGATGATGGACACCCGCTGCTTGTCGGGGCCGTCGGCGGCGACGCGCAGCGTGTGCGCACCGGACGCCAGCTCCATCAGCTTGTTCTGCGGGGACGCGGACGCCTCGTCCTTGCCCTTCGCGCCCTCGTCCGGGCCCTCGTCGCCGAAGGCTCCGGCGCTGCCGCCGCCCGGAAGGGACGGCAGGCCGAGGTCCGTGGTGACCCGGACCGTGCCGGACAGCTGCTGGACATCGGACTTGGCGATTTTCGCTATCAGGTCCTGCGCCGAGATCTTCGGCAGGTCGGGAGATCCGGAGCCGGCGAATGCCGGGACCAGCCCGATCGTGGCCGCCGCCACCGCTGCCACCGTGACCGGTACGGCATACCGCGCCGCCTTATGGCGCTTCGGTGAGTGCCCCCCGTCCCATCCGTCGGTGCCCTCTGTCGGTTCGTTCCGTGGCATGTGCCCTACCTCCGTCGTGTACGGCGGTTTCCGCGCGATGCACTCGTCCACCCCTCGGGCTCATTGTGGCCCGTCCGCCGTGTTGTGGTGCTTCCCATCCCACCAAATCGCCGCCGACATGGCGTCAGCCCGCGGGTGCAACTCGTCGTACTGCTGAGGGATGACGCCGGGCCACCACACGGCGGATCACGTACAACGTGAGGCTGATCATTCCCTAGGGGACGGCTACGGATCACGGAGCGTCATACCGAGGGGTGGGTGCCGGCCCGGAACGTCCCCGAACCATCCACGCCGCCCGGACCGCCCTGCCGCCCGCCCGGCCGGGGCCTTTGCCCGGACTCAGCCGGCGCGGTGCACCACCGCGTCGCACAGCCCTTCCAGCGCCTCCTTGGCCGGACAGGACGGCAGCGGCGCCAGCATCTCGCGGGCCTGCTCGGCGTAGCGCACGGTGTCGCGGCGGGCCTGCTCCAGCGCCGGGTGGGCGCGCAGTCCGGCCAGCGCCTCGGCGTGCCGGGCGTCGTCGGTGAGGTCGCCGGCCAGCAGCTCGCACAGCGCGCGGTCCTCGGCCGTACCGGATTCGCTCTCGGCCTGCGCCCGCAGATGCAGTACGGGCAGCGTCGGGATGCCCTCGCGCAGGTCCGTGCCCGGAGTCTTGCCGGACTCATGGGAGTCGCTGGCGATGTCCAGGACGTCGTCCGCCAGCTGGAAGGCGGTGCCCAGCCGCTCGCCGTACTGGGTGAGGATGTTCACCACCGACTCCTCGGCGCCCGACATCATGGCGCCGAAGCGGCATGCGACGGCGACCAGCGAGCCGGTCTTGCCCGCGAGAACGTCCAGGTAGTGGTCGACGGGCTCCTGGCCGTCGCGCGGTCCGGCGGTCTCCAGGATCTGGCCGGTCACCAGGCGTTCGAATGCCTCGGCCTGGATCCGGACCGCCTCGGGCCCGAGGTCGGCCAGGATGTGCGAGGCGCGGGCGAAGAGAAAGTCGCCGGTCAGTACGGCAACGGAGTTGCCCCAGCGGGCATTGGCGCTGGCCACGCCGCGGCGCACATCGGCCTCGTCCATCACGTCGTCGTGATAGAGCGTCGCCAGATGCGTGAGCTCCACGACGACCGCCGAGGGCACCACGCCGGGGGTGTACGGGTCGCCGAACTGCGCGGCCAGCATCACCAGCAGCGGACGGAACCGCTTGCCTCCGGCGCGCACCAGATGCTGCGCGGCCTCGGTGATGAACGGCACGCCGCTCTTGGTGGCCTCCAGCAGGCCCTCCTCGACACCGGCCAACCCGGCCTGGACATCGGCCTCAAGAGCCTGGTCCCGCACGCTCAGCCCAAAAGGCCCGACGACGGTCACGAGGGGTACTCCTGTCTGCTGACGATCAAACGGAATGTCGATCTGTCGCTGTCTCCACCACTGGCCAGCGTATCCGGTCGCAGTTCGATCACCGTGAGCGCCCGCCCCTCGAACCACCCGGCCAGCACACCGACCCATCGGCCGATATGTTCCAGATCCTCCTTTGGTGCGGGTTTGCACCGAGAAGGAAGGGACAGCAGAGGCAGGCGAATTCCCGAAGGCCCCTGGAGCCACAGCCGTGACCGCACAACCGCATACTCGCGAGGACCATAGGTTCTTCGGCCATCCTCGCGGCCTGCTCACCCTCTTCTCCCTGAGGACGTGGGAGCGGATCTCCGGCTGCCGCGCGGCCCTGTGGGGCGCGGCAGCCTCATCGCCTGCGGCCACTACTCCATGGCAGTGCCCGCCGGGGCCATGACCTGGGTCGGCCTGCGGCTGATTCATCGCCCGTACGGGCGCCTGCTCATGCCGAGCGCGTCCCCGATGATCGTCACTCTCGGTAGGACGCTCGGCCCGGTCCGGCACCCAGTGGGACGGCGTGGGCTCGCACCGGTTGTCGCCTCCGTCCGGGTCACGTTGGGCCATCGTCAGCCATCTGCCTCGCACAAGATCGCGTACGGCGTGCTCCTGGGCGCTGTCGTTCCTGGCAATGGTCCCGGCCACCACGGGCGCAGCGGCGACTGGACGACGGCCGCCGGGTGGCCGGCCTTCTCGCGCCGGCGCTCTCAACGGCGCGACAGCCGTCGACGGCGGCCTGGTGGTGCTCGCCGCCGGACCGTGGCTGCGCCGCACCGCGCACCCCGTCCACTCACCCGCGTTCCTCCGACGCGCCCCCGTCCTGCCACTTCCGCGACCCCCTCATGCACATCCGCACCGACTTCCCCCACCAGACCTGCCGCGAGAACGCACGGATCCCCCTGCCGGACGTCACGAGGCTGTACGCCCGGATCTGGCGCCCCTGCGGCACCTAGCCCGCACCCGCCGTGCTCGAATACCTGCCCTACCGCCTCCGGACGGCCTGAAATTCACCGAGGACGCCCTGGGGTCGTACGCATCCGCGGCACGACCCGACCAGCGCTCACACCCGCTCCACCTGATCGGTCCGGGGGCGCCGCCCGGCCATCGGGTGGGGCACACGGATCGCGACCACCTCCGAAATCACCGCGGACGAGGGCGATTTCCGCATCATGAACGAGATCGTGTGCCACGACGGCGAACAGGAGGTCTTCCGGCGGACGTGGCACCGGAGGCTTCCGCGGACGGCGGGATGACCGCAAGGCGGGGCGATTCCTGGAGATGGGCGAACGGTTGGGTGCGGCGGTTCCCATGCATGCCCCCGGCGTGGCTGAGAGACAGTTCCTACAGCTGAAACACCGAGGTGGGCGAGGCGGTTGCTGCAGCGGGTTCAGGAAACAGGCTCAGGGGCCGGCTCTTGAGCCGATTCGCGATCGTTTTGCGGATCGATATGCAGACTGGATTGCGGATCGACTTCCCGATCGACTTGCCCCCGTTCCAGCGGCCGGGCCGGAGGTTATCCACAGGCTCCCCCGCCGCATTGCACCCCGCCGTACTCTGATCTTCGGACCGACCGGCCATGGACCGGGCGGCCCGCCGACCGACCGGCCCGGCCATCCGATGCCAGGCCGGCCGGCCGCCCACCCGGCGATGACGAAGCGAGGAGCTGTCCATGCCCGAGCAGAGCCCGTTCGACCTGGCAGAAGGCGATCCCTTCGGCCCGCACAACCTCCCCTACGGCGTCTTCAGCACGGCCGCCGCGCCCGACCGGCGCCGACTCGGCGTCCGCTACGGCCGTCACGTCCTGGACCTGAGCGCGCTGCCGAGCGCCCTGCCCCCCGTCGTTCGGCCGCCGCATGCCGCGCTGCTCGCCGCGCCGACCCTCAACCCTCTGCTGGCCGCCGGCCGCACCGTCTGGCAAGAGGTACGCGCGGCCGTCCGCACCGCCGTAACGGCCACCGAGCACCGCCCCGCCCTGACGCCGCTCTTCCACCCCCTCGACGAGGTGACCCTGCACCTCCCCTTCGAGGTCGCCGACTACGTCGACTTCTACTCCAGCGAGCACCACGCCACCAACGTCGGCCGGATCTTCCGCCCCGACGGTGCGGCACTGCCCCCCAACTGGAAGCATCTGCCGATCGGTTACCACGGCCGGTCCGGCACCGTTGTCGTCACCGGCACCCCGGTCGTACGCCCCAATGGCCAGCGCAAGGTCCCAACGGACGCCGAACCGACCTTCGGGCCGTCCGGCCGCCTCGACATCGAGGCCGAGGTCGGCTTCATCGTCGGCGCCCCCTCCGCCCACACCGAACCAGTGGGGCTGGGCGCCTTCCGCGACCATGTCTTCGGCGTCTGCCTCGTCAACGACTGGTCCGCGCGCGACATCCAGGCCTGGGAGTATCTGCCGCTCGGCCCCTTCCTCGGCAAGTCCTTCGCGACCTCCGTCTCCGCCTGGATCACTCCGCTCGACGCCTTCGACGAGGCCCGTACGCCACCGCCCGCCCGGGACTTCCCGCTCCTCCCCTATCTCGACGACTCGGCCATGGAGCCGGGCGGCTTCGACATCCGCATCGAGGTGACCGTCAACGGCGAGCACCTCTCCAACCCGCCGTTCTCCGCGATGTACTGGACGGCCGCCCAACAGCTCGCCCATATGACGGTCAACGGCGCCTCGCTGCGCACCGGTGATCTGTTCGCTTCCGGCACCGTGTCGGGGCCAGAGCCCGACCAGCTCGGCTGTCTCCTCGAAATCACGCAGGGCAAGGGCCCCTACCTCCAGGACGGCGACGAGGTCACCCTCGCCGCCTGGGCCCCCGGCCCCGAGGGCACCCGGATCGGCCTGGGCGAGGTCACCGGACGCGTCCTGCCCGCGCCCGAGCTGGGCACGGTCCCGGCTGCGGCGGGGGCAGGCGCGGGCTCCGAGGCGACCACCACGGCACCCCGGGACGGCACATGACAGACCCGCAGGGGACCGGTGCGCCCGCCCTCACCCTCCCCGAAGAACTGCTGTTGCTCGCCCTGGACCCGGTCCGTGGCCGGCCCATGAGCAACCTCAAGTACCTGACGTACGGCCTGGCGGGGGCGGCGCTGGCCGACCTGGAGGCGGCCGGGCGGATCGCCGTCGAGCGCGGGGACCGGGTCGTGGTGATCAATCCGCTGCCGATGGACGATGCGGTGCTGAACGGCGCCCTCACCGCGCTGCCCGACCCGGGCAAGAACCGTGGCAGCAGCGTCAAGGCCCACCGCTGGGTACGCACGGCCGCCCGGCCGGTGCATGGGCTGTGTCTGCGCCGCCTGGAAGAGCGGGGCGCGGTGCACCGAGAGGCCCGGCGCGCCCTGGGCCTCTTCCCGTACGACCGGTTCCCGGCGGGCCCGGTCGACCTGACCGGCCCGGCCCGCGCCCGCTTCCGGTCCGCGATCGACGCCCATCTCCCCGACCACCGCAGCCGCCTCCTGGCCGCCTATGCCTCCGCCACCGACCTGGACACCAAACTCCTGCCCGGCGGCTCCTTCCGCGCCCAACGCCGCGACCTCAAACGCCTCGCCAAGCAGGAGTGGACCGCCCACGCGGCCTACCACGCCGTCCAGATGGACAAGACCGCAGCTTCGAATTCGGGAGGTGGGACGTAGAGGGGAAGGAGGCCGAGAGCGGCCGGTGGTGAGAAATCCGGGGCGCAGAGGTCGCCGTCCGCGGGCCGCGGTGGGAGGGGCCCGGCTGCGAAGACTGCAGTCCGCGGGTGCCACGGCCCGGGTGACAGGGGCGGAGAGGCCGCGGGGCAATGGGTCAGGTCTGAACGTCCAAGGTTGCGGCGGGCGAGAGGTCGGCGGCCGTGGGGCACAGCAGGCGAGGCGGAGGGCATGACGGCGACGTATGCCGGGCCGACGTAGGCGAGGGGCCCACTCGCCAGGCCGATGCGCGCGCAACGGACGTCCGGAGTCTGGCCTGTGCAGGCTGACGACCGAGGCGGAGGGGGGTGGGGGGTGGGGCGGGGGCCGGGGGGGGAAGGCCCCCCCACCACCAGCCCCACGCAGCCGCCCCCGCCCCACCCCCGGCTGCTACCCTCGCCCCTCCCTGTCCCACAACGGAGGAGACGTACGTGCGCAAGGCAGCGCAGATCGCCGGGGCGGCCGCGATTGCCGCGATGTTGCTCAGTGGCTGCGGGAGCAGCGGCGACAAGGGCAGCGACAGCGCGCCGAGCAAGGCGCCGGAGAGTGGGCCGTCGACTCCGGGCGGGGGTGACAAGCCCGCGGACGGCAAGGCGTTCGAGGGGGCCTGGAAGGCCGGATCGGCCGACAGTCCGCTGGTGCTCGGCATCACGCAGGGCACCGTCGTGTTCGCCGAGGGGCACAAGACGGCCTGTGTGGGCAAGATCCAGGAGATGGGCGGGATGACGATGGCCGCCCTGAAGTGCACCAAGGGCGATGACAAGACCCGCACCATGGGCGCCCTCAAGCCCAGCTCGGACGGCAAGACCCTGACGGTCTCCTGGAAGAACGGGCCCACCGAGAAGTACACCAAGTCGACCGATGGCAGCGTGAAGATCCCGGACATGCCGAAGCTGCCGAGCATGCCCAGCAGCTGACCGCTCGCACGGACAACGGCCGCCGCCCGGAACCCGCTTGGGGTTCCGGGCGGCGACCGTGTGGGACCTGCTGTACGGCGCTGCGGTCGCCTCAGCGGATGAAGACCCCCGCCTGACCCGCCAGGTCGAGGAAGTACTGCGGGGCCAGGCCCAACGCCAGCGTGACCACGACGCCGACCGCGATGGCCGTGGTCGTCAGCGGGCTGGGCACCGCGACGGTCGGGCCGTCCGCCTTCGGCTCGCTGAAGAACATCAGCACAATGACGCGGATGTAGAAGAAGGCGGCGATTGCCGAGGAGATGACACCGACCACGACCAGCCAGCCCGCGCCGCTCTCCGCCGCCGCCTTGAAGACCGCGAACTTTCCGGCGAACCCGGAGGTCAGCGGGATGCCCGCGAAGGCCAGCAGGAAGACGGCGAAGACCGCGGCCACCAGAGGGGAACGGCGGCCGAGGCCCGCCCACTTGGACAGATGCGTGGCCTCGCCGCCCGCGTCCCGTACCAGAGTGACGACCGCGAACGCACCGAGCGTCACAAAGGAGTAGGCGCCGAGGTAGAAGAGCACCGAGGAGATGCCGTCCTCGCTGGTGGCGATGACACCGGCGAGGATGAAGCCGGCGTGTGCGATGGAGGAGTAGGCCAGCAGGCGCTTGATGTCCGTCTGCGTGATGGCGACGATGGCGCCGCCCAGCATCGTGATGATCGCTACGCCCCACATCACCGGCTGCCAGTCCCAGCGCATACCGGGCAGGACGACGTACAGCAGGCGCAGCAGGGCGCCGAAGGCCGCGACCTTGGTGGCGGCCGCCATGAAGCCGGTGACCGGGGTGGGGGCGCCTTGGTAGACGTCCGGGGTCCACATGTGGAAGGGGACCGCGCCGACCTTGAACAGCAGGCCCATGAGGACGAGCGCCGCACCGATCAGCAGCAGGGCGTCATTGCCCATCGTGCCGGCCAGCGCCGGGTCGATCTGCTTGGCGCCGTCCGAGACGACCTCAGCGATGCGGGCATAGGTGACCGTGCCCGCGTAGCCGTACAGGAGGGCGATGCCGAACAGGAGGAACGCGGAGGAGAAGGCGCCGAGGAGGAAGTACTTGACCGCGGCTTCCTGGGAGAGGAGGCGCTGGCGGCGGGCCAGGGCGCACAGGATGTAGAGGGGGAGGGAGAAGACCTCGAGGGCGATGAAGAGGGTCAGCAGGTCGTTGGCCGCCGGGAAGACCAGCATGCCGCCGATCGCGAAGAGGGCGATCGGGAAGACCTCGGTGGTGGTGAACCCGGCCTTGACCGCGGCCTGTTCGGCGGGGCCACCGGGGACGGCCGCGGCCTGGGCGGCGAAGGAGTCCACGCGCTTGCCGTGCGCCACGGGGTCCAGCCGGCGCTCGGCGAAGGTGAAGACGGCGATGAGGGACACCAGGAGGATGGTGCCCTGCAGGAACAGCGCGGGACCGTCCACGGCGATCGCGCCCATCGCGGCGATCTGCGCCTTGGACGAGCCGAAGCCACCCGCCGCCAGGCCGATCACCGCGGCGAACGCGGCGGCCAGCGCCACCACGGACAGCACCAGCTGGGCGTAGTAGCGGCTGCGGCGGGGCAGCAGCGCCTCGATCAGGATGCCGATCACCGCGGCACCGAGGACGATCAGTGTCGGCGACAGCTGGGCGTACTCGATATGCGGCGCCGGGATCCGGCCGGGCACATCGGCCGCCACCGTCCACAGGCTGTGGACACTTGCCACGGAACTCACTTCGCGGCCTCCACGTCTTGATCAGGCGCGGCGTGGCCGTGCCGGCCTCCACCGGGCACGGCGTCCACCTGCACCGCGGGCTTGGGGTCCTTCTTGTCCACGACGGACAGGGTGTGGTCCACCGCCGGGTTGACGATGTCGGTGAGCGGCTTGGGATACACCCCGAGGAAGAGCAGCAGTGCGATAAGCGGCGCGACCACCACCAGCTCCCGGACCCGCAGGTCGGGCATGCCGCGCACCTCGGCCTTGACCGGGCCGGTCATCGTCCGCTGGTAGAGGACGAGGACGTAGAGCGCGGCGAGGACGATGCCGATGGTGGCGATGATGCCGATGACCGGATAGCGGCTGAAGGTGCCGACCAGGACCAGGAATTCGCTGATGAACGGGGACAGTCCGGGCAGCGACAGGGTCGCCAGACCACCGACGAGGAAGGTGCCGGCGAGGACCGGGGCGACCTTCTGGACGCCTCCGTAGTCCGCGATCAGGCGCGAGCCGCGGCGGCTGATCAGGAAGCCGGCAACCAGCATCAGCGCGGCGGTCGAGATGCCGTGGTTGACCATGTAGAGCGTCGCGCCGCCCTGGCCCTGGGTCGTCATGGCGAAGATGCCCATGATGATGAACCCGAAGTGGGAGATGGAGGCGTACGCGATCAGGCGCTTGATGTCCCGTTGGCCGACGGCGAGCAGCGCGCCGTAGACGATGCTGATCAGCGCGAGTACGAGGATGACCGGCGTTGCCCAGCTGCTGGCCTCGGGGAAGAGCTGGAGGCAGAAGCGGAGCATCGCGAAGGTGCCGACCTTGTCGACGACCGCGGTGATCAGCACCGCCACCGGGGACGTCGCCTCGCCCATGGCGTTGGGCAGCCAGGTGTGCAGCGGCCACAGCGGGGCCTTCACCGCGAAAGCGAAGAAGAAGCCGAGGAAGAGGAGGCGCTCGGTGCCGGTGGCGAGGTCCAGCTTGCCGGCGGCCCGTGCTTCGACGATCTGCTGGAGTGAGAAGGTGCCGGTGCCGAGCTGGTCGGCGGTGGCGGCGTACAGCCCGATCACCGCGGCGAGCATGATCAGGCCGCCGGCGAGGTTGTAGAGCAGGAACTTCACCGCGGCGTACGACCGCTGGGTCGCCGCCTGCTCCTCGCCCTGCTGATGAGCGCGGTCGCCGAAGCCGCCGATGAGGAAGTACATCGGGATGAGCATGGCTTCGAAGAAGATGTAGAAGAGGAAGACGTCGGTGGCCTCGAAGGAGATGACCACCATGGCTTCCACGGCCAGGATCAGGGCGAAGAAGCCCTGGGTGGGCCGCCAGCGGTGGTTCTGGTCGGCCGCGGCGGAGCCGCTGTCGGACGCGGCTTCCAGCGGGTCGGCGTCGTGCCAGCCCGCCAGGATGACGAACGGGATCAGCAGGGCGGTCAGTGCGATCAGGGCGACCGCGATGCCGTCCACGCCGAGTTCGTAGCGGACGCCGAAGTCCGGGATCCAGGCGTGCGATTCGGCGAGTTGGTACGGGCCCTTGGCGCCCGGCACGAAACGGAACGCGATCGCCAGGGCCAGCGCGAAGGTGACCAGCGAGAACGCCAGCGCCAGCCATTTGGCCGTGGTGCGCTTGGCGGCGGGCACCGCGGCGGTGGCGATCGCACCGATCGCCGGGACCGCGGCAGTCGCCGTCAGCAGGGGAAAGGACATGGCTCAGACACCCCTCATCAGCAGGGTCGCGGCGACGAGAACGGCGGCCCCGCCCAGCATCTGGACCGCGTACGAGCGGACGAAGCCGCTCTGCAACTGGCGCAGCCGGCCGGAGAGTCCGCCCATGGAGGCCGCCGTGCCATTGACCACGCCGTCCACCAGGGAGTGGTCGAGATAGACGAGCGTGCGGGTGAGGTGTTCGCCGCCGCGCACCAGGACGACGTGGTTGAAGTCGTCCTGGAGCAGATCGCGGCGGGCGGCCCGGGTGAGCACCGAGCCGCGTGGGGCCGTGGCCGGTACTGGCCGGCGGCCGTACATCGCCCAGGCGAGGCCGACGCCGATGACCAGGACGACCATGGTCGCAGCGGTCACCGTGGTGGCGCTGAGGGGGGAGTGGCCGTGTTCGAAGGAGGTGACCGGCTCCAGCCACTTCACGAAGGCCTCGTTGAGGCTGAACAGCCCGCCCGCGAAGACCGATCCGATGGCCAGCACGATCATCGGGAGCGTCATGACCTTCGGCGACTCGTGCGGATGGACCTCTTCCGGATCCCAGCGCTTCTCGCCGAAGAACGTCATCAGCATCACCCGGGTCATATAGAACGCGGTGATCGCGGCGCCCAGGAGGGCCGCGCCGCCGAGGATCCAGCCCTCGGTGCCGCCCTTGGCGAACGCCGCCTCAATGATCTTGTCCTTGGAAAAGAAGCCGGACAGTCCGGGGAAGCCGATGATCGCCAGATAGCCGAGGCCGAAGGTGATGAAGGTGACCGGCATGTACTTCCGCAGGCCGCCGTAACGGCGCATGTCCACCTCGTCGTTCATGCCGTGCATCACGGAACCGGCGCCGAGGAAGAGGCCCGCCTTGAAGAAGCCGTGGGTGACCAGATGCATGATCGCGAAGGCGTAGCCGATCGGGCCGAGGCCGGCGGCCATGATCATGTAGCCGATCTGCGACATCGTCGAGCCGGCCAGCGCCTTCTTGATGTCGTCCTTGGCGCAACCGACGATCGCACCGAAGAGGAGGGTGACGGCACCGACCGCGACGACGGCGGTCTGGGCATCCGGCGCGGCGTTGAAGATCGCTCCGGAGCGGGTGATCAGATACACGCCTGCGGTGACCATCGTGGCGGCGTGGATCAGGGCGGAGACCGGGGTCGGGCCCTCCATCGCGTCACCCAGCCAGGACTGCAGTGGCACCTGTGCCGACTTGCCGCAGGCGGCCAGCAGCAGCATCAGCCCGATGGCCGTCAGCTTGCCCTCGCCGGTGTCGCCGGCCGCGGCAAGCACCGGGCCGAACGCAAACGTCCCGAACGTCGTGAACATCAGCATGATCGCGATGGACAGGCCCATGTCGCCGACGCGGTTGACCAGGAACGCCTTCTTGGCGGCGGTGGCCGCGCTGGGCTTGTGCTGCCAGAAGCCGATCAGGAGGTACGAGGCGAGGCCGACGCCCTCCCATCCGACGTACAGCAGAAGGTAGTTGTCGGCGATGACGAGCAGCAGCATCGCCGCGAGGAAGAGATTGAGGTAGCCGAAGAAGCGGCGGCGCCGCTCGTCGTGCTCCATGTAGCCGATCGAGTAGATGTGGATCAGTGATCCGACACCGGTGATCAGCAGGACGAAGGTCACCGACAACTGGTCGAGCTGGAAGGCGACGTCGGCCCGGAAGCCGCCGACCGGGATCCAGCTGAACAGATGCTGATGCAGCGTGCGGTGCTCGGCGTCCTTGCCGAGCAGGTCGGCGAAGAGCACCACCCCGATGGCGAACGAGGCCACCGCGAGCAGCGAGCCGATCAGGTGGCCGGTGCGGTCCAGTCGTTTGCCGCCGCACAGCAGCAGGGCCGCACCGACCAGCGGTACCGCGACAAGCAGCGCGATCAAGTTCTCCACTTTGTGCGACCCCTTACAGCTTCATCAGGCTGGCGTCGTCGACCGAGGCCGTATGACGGGTGCGGAAGATCGACACGATGATCGCCAGGCCGACCACGACCTCGGCCGCAGCGACGACCATCGTGAAGAAGGCGATGATCTGGCCGTCCAGATTCCCGTGCATCCGCGAGAAGGTCACGAAGGCGAGATTGCAGGCGTTGAGCATCAGCTCGATGCACATGAACACCACGATGGCGTTCCGCCTGATCAGCACCCCGGCCCCGCCGATGGTGAACAACAGGGCAGCCAGATAGAGGTAGTAGACCGGGTTCATTTCTTGGCCTCCTCCTTCGGCGCCGCGAGCCCGGACGACGATGCCGGTGGCGCTGCGGACGGCTCGGAGCCGCGCTCCAGCCATTCCTCCGAGCGCTGCTCCAGCGCCTTGAGTTCGGCGAGCGACTCACGGGAAACATCGCGGATCTGGCCGCGGCCGCGCAGCGTCGGGTTGACGGTGAGCTCGGACGGTGTGCCGTCGGGCAGCAGGCCCGGGATGTTCACGGCGTTGTGCCGGGCGTAGACGCCGGGGGCGGGCAGCGGCGGCACCTGCTTGCCTTCCTTGACGCGCGCGATGGACTGCTCGCGCTGGGTCCTGGCGCGCTCCGTACGCTCGCGGTGGGTGAGCACCATCGCGCCGACGGCCGCTGTGATCAGCAGCGCGCCGGTGATTTCGAAGGCGAAGACGTACTTGGTGAAGAGGAGCGCGGCCAGGCCCTGCACATTGCCGCCGGCGTTGGCCTCGCCCAGGCCGTTGAACTCCTTGAGCGAGGCGTTGCCGATGCCGGCGATGAGCAGGATGCCGAATCCGATGCCGAGGCCCGCGGCGAGCCAGCGCTGGCCCTTGAGGGTCTCCTTGAGGGAGTCGGCCGCGGTGACGCCCACCAGCATGACGACGAAGAGGAACAGCATCATGATCGCGCCCGTGTAGACGACGATCTGGACGACGCCGAGGAAGTACGCACCGTTGGCCAGATAGAAGACCGCCAGGACGATCATGGTCCCGGCGAGTGAGAGGGCACTGTGGACGGCGCGCTTCATCAAGATCGTGCACAAGGCGCCGACGACGGCGACGATGCCCAGGATCCAGAACTGCACGGCCTCCCCGGAGGAGGCCGCGGCGGCGAGGCTCATGCCTGCACCCCCTTTTCCTGAGAGGCTTCTTCTTCCTGCGGCTTCTCGCCCTTGGAGGTGGCCACCTGACGGGCGGTCCCGGGCGCGGCCTCGGTCACCAGGCCCTTGTAGTAGTCCTTCTCCGTCATGCCGGGGAAGATCGCATGCGGTGTATCGACCATGGGCTCCTCCAGGCCCGCGAGCAGCTCCTCCTTGGTGTAGATGAGCGATTCGCGGGACCGGTCGGCGAGTTCGTACTCATTGGTCATGGTCAGCGCGCGGGTCGGACAGGCCTCCACGCACAGCCCGCACAGGATGCAGCGCAGGTAGTTGATCTGGTAGACGCGGCCGTACCGCTCACCCGGGGAGTAGCGCTCCTCGTCGGTGTTGTCCGCGCCCTCGACATAGATCGCGTCCGCCGGGCAGGCCCAGGCGCAGAGCTCGCAGCCGATGCACTTCTCCAGGCCGTCCGGATGGCGGTTGAGCTGATGGCGGCCGTGGAAACGCGGGGCCGTCGGCTTCTTCTCCTCCGGGTACTGCTCGGTCAGCCGCTTCTTGAACATGGCCTTGAAGGTCACGCCGAAGCCGGCCACGGGGTTCTGGAACTCAGGCACCGTCGCCCCCCTTTCCGTCGGTCTCATTTCCGTCACTGACAGTGTCCACCCGACCACTGACAATCAGCTCCCGCTCCCCGCGCGGACGCCTCCGCGGCACCGGCGGCAGGCTCTGCCCGGGCAGCGGCGGTACCGGGAATCCACCGGCCATCGGGTCGAACTCCCCGTGTCCGTCCGGCTCTTCCTCCCGTTCGCCGCGCCGGAAGAAGTCCACGACGAGCGAGATCAGCAGCAGGGCGATGGCGCCCCCGGCGACGTAGAGCACGATCTGCTGGAACTGGTAGCCCTCGTTCTTCAGGGCCCGGACGGTGGCCACCAGCATCAGCCAGACCAGCGAGACCGGGATGAGGACCTTCCAGCCGAGCTTCATCAACTGGTCGTAGCGCACGCGCGGGAGCGTGCCGCGCAGCCAGATGAAGAAGAACAGCAGCAGCTGCACCTTGATGGTGAACCAGAGCATCGGCCACCAGCCGTGGTTCGCACCCTCCCAGAAGGCGGTGATGGGGTACGGGGCCCGCCAGCCGCCCAGGAACAGCGTGGTCGCGACCGCCGAGACCGTCACCATGTTCACGTACTCGGCGAGCATGAACATCGCGAACTTGATGGACGAGTACTCGGTGTTGAAGCCGCCGACGAGGTCGCCCTCGGACTCCGGCATGTCGAACGGCGCGCGGTTGGTCTCTCCCACCATCGTCGCGATGTAGATGAGGAAGGACACCGGCAGCAGGAGGATGTACCACTTGTCGTGCTGCGACTCCACGATCGTGGAGGTCGACATCGACCCGGAGTAGAGGAACACCGACGCGAAGGCGGCGCCCATCGCGATCTCGTACGAGATCATCTGGGCGCAGGAGCGGAGGCCGCCGAGCAGCGGGTAGGTCGAGCCGGAGGACCAGCCCGCCAGGACGATGCCGTAGATGCCGACCGAGGCCGTGGCCAGGATGTAGAGGATGCCGATCGGGAGGTCGGTGAGCTGCATCGGGGTGCGGACGCCGAAGATCGAGACCTCGTTGTCGGCGGGCCCGAAGGGGATCACCGCGATCGCCATGAAGGCCGGGATGGCCGCGACGATCGGCGCGAGGATGAAGACCGCCTTGTCGGCCCGTTTGACGACCAGGTCCTCCTTCAGCATCAGCTTGATGCCGTCGGCGAGGGACTGGAGCATGCCCCAGGGGCCGTGGCGGTTGGGGCCGATGCGCAGCTGCATCCATGCGACGACCTTGCGTTCCCAGACGATGGAGAACAGCACGGTCAGCATGAGGAACGCGAAGCAGAAGACCGCCTTGATGACGACCAGCCACCAGGGGTCGTGGCCGAACATCGACAGGTCTTCCTGTGCCAGCGCGGGTCCCACGGCTGTCAGTTGATCGAGCCGCTGCATCAGACCTCCTCCTTGGCGGGCTCCGGCGTACCGGGTACGGCGGAGACCTTCACCAGCTCACCGGGGCGCGCCCCGGTGTCGGCGGCGACGCCACCGCCCACGGAATTCAGCGGCAGCCACACCACCCGGTCGGGCATCGGCGTCACCTGGAGCGGTAGCCGGACCGAGCCGGCCGGTCCGGTGACCGCCAGCAGGTCGCCGTCCTTGACGCCGGTCTCCTGGGCGGTGGCCTGCGAGAGCCGGGCGACCGCGGCGTGCCGGGTGCCGGCCAGTGCGTCGTCGCCCTCCTGGAGCCGCCCCTGGTCCAGGAGGAGCCGGTGCCCGGCCAGTACGGCCTCGCCGGTGTCGGGGCGGGGCAGTGGGCGCCCGGTCTCCACGGGCTCGCCCGCGTACGGGCCGTCCCAGCCGCCGAGCCGGTCCAGCTCACGGCGCACGGAGCGCAGGTCCGGCAGCGCCAGGTGGGCGTCGAGGGCGTCGGCGAGCAGGTGCAGCACCCGGGCGTCCGGCAGCAGATGGCGGCGGGTCATCTGGTCGGGCTTGAGTGCGGCCTCGAACAGCCGCGCCCGGCCCTCCCAGTTGAGGAACGTTCCGGCTTTCTCGACGACGGCCGCGACCGGGAGGACCACGTCCGCCCGGTCGGTGACCTGCGAGGGCCGCAGCTCCAGACTGACCAGGAAGCCGACCTCGTCCAGGGCGGTCAGCGCGCGGGCCGGGTCGGGCAGGTCGGCGACCTCGACGCCCGCCACCAGGAGCGCACTGAGCTCACCGGTTGCCGCGGCCTCGATGATCTGTCCGGTGTCGCGGCCGTGGCGGTGCGGGAGCTCGGCCACGCCCCAGGTGGCGGCGACCTCGTCGCGGGCCCGGGGGTCGGTGGCGGGGCGGCCACCGGGCAGCAGCCCCGGCAGCGCGCCCGCCTCGACGGCGCCGCGTTCGCCGGCCCGCCGCGGGATCCACACCAGTTGGGCGCCGGTGGCCGAGGCGGCGCGGACCGCGGCGGTCAGGGCGCCGGGCACCGCGGCCAGCCGCTCGCCGACGATGATCAGCGCGCCGTCCTGCCGCAGCGCCTCGGCGGCGGTGCGGCCCTCGCCCTCCAGGCCGACGCCGCCCGCGAGTGCGTCGAGCCATTCGGTTTCGGTGCCGTGCGCGGCCGGGAGCAGCGTGCCGCCCGCCTTGATCAGACCGCGCGAGGCGTGGGTGGCCAGCCCGTAGGTGCGCTGGCCGCTCTTGCGGTGCGCCTTGCGCAGCCGCAGGAAGACGCCGGGGGCCTCCTCCTCCGCCTCGATGCCGGCCAGGAGGACGGCCGGGGCCTTCTCCAGGGCGGTGTACGTGATGCCGTTGCCGTCCAGGTCGCGGCCGCGGCCGGCGACCCTGGCCGCCAGGAAGTCGGCCTCCTCGGCGCTGTGTACCCGCGCCCGGAAGTCGATGTCGTTGGTGTCCAGCGCGATCCGGGCGAACTTGGCGTAGGCGTAGGCGTCCTCGACGGTCAGCCGGCCGCCGGTCAGCACGCCGGTGCGCCCCTTGGCGGCCGCCAGTCCGCGGGCCGCGGCCTCCAGCGCCTCGGGCCAGCTCGCCGGCTCCAGCTCGCCGGTCTCCCCGTTGCGTACGAGGGGCTGCTCCAGCCGGTCCCTCTGCTGCGCGTAGCGGAACGCGAACCGCCCCTTGTCGCAGATCCACTCCTCGTTGACCTCGGGGTCGTTGGCGGCCAGCCGCCGCAGGACCTTGCCGCGCCGGTGGTCCGTACGGGTCGCGCAGCCGCCCGCGCAGTGTTCGCACACCGACGGCGAGGAGACCAGGTCGAAGGGGCGGGAGCGGAAGCGGTACGCGGCGGAGGTGAGCGCGCCGACCGGGCAGATCTGGATGGTGTTGCCGGAGAAGTACGACTCGAAGGGGTCGCCCTCGCCGGTGCCGACCTGCTGGAGGGCGCCGCGCTCGACCAGCTCGATCATCGGGTCGCCGGCGATCTGGTTGCTGAAGCGGGTGCAGCGCGCGCAGAGCACGCACCGTTCGCGGTCCAGCAGCACCTGGGTGGAGATCGGCACCGGCTTCTCGAACGTGCGCTTCTTGCCCTCGAAGCGGCTGTCCGGGTCGCCGACCTGCATCGCCTGGTTCTGCAGCGGGCACTCGCCGCCCTTGTCGCAGACCGGGCAGTCCAGCGGGTGGTTGATCAGCAGCAGCTCCATCACCCCGCGCTGGGCCTTCTCGGCCACCGGGGAGGTGAGCTGCGACTTGACGACCATGCCGTCGGTGCAGGTGATGGTGCAGGAGGCCATCGGCTTGCGCTGGCCCTCGACCTCGACGATGCACTGGCGGCAGGCGCCGGCCGGGTCCAGCAGCGGATGGTCGCAGAAGCGCGGGATCTCGATGCCGAGGAGTTCGGCGGCACGGATGACCAGCGTCCCCTTGGGGACGGAGATCTCGATGCCGTCGATCGTCAGGGTGACGAGGTCCTCCGGCGGGATCGCCGCGGATCCGTTGTTCGACCCCGTGGTCGTGACGGTCATGCATTCACCCCCAGGTGAGCGTCGTTGTCGGCCCACAGGGTCGACTTGGCGGGGTCGAAGGGGCAGCCCTTGCCGGTGATGTGCTGCTCGTACTCGTCGCGGAAGTACTTGAGCGAGGAGAAGATCGGCGAGGCGGCGCCGTCGCCGAGGGCGCAGAAGGACTTGCCGTTGATGTTGTCGGCGATGTCGTTGATCTTGTCGAGGTCGTCCATCCGGCCCTTGCCGGCCTCGATGTCGCGCAGCAACTGCACCAGCCAGTAGGTGCCTTCGCGGCAGGGCGTGCACTTGCCGCAGGACTCGTGTGCGTAGAACTCGGTCCAGCGGGTGACGGCCCGTACGACGCAGGTGGTCTCGTCGAAGCACTGGAGCGCCTTGGTTCCGAGCATCGAGCCGGCGGCGCCGACGCCCTCGTAGTCGAGGGGTACGTCCAGATGCTCATCGGTGAACATCGGCGTGGACGACCCGCCCGGCGTCCAGAACTTCAGCCGGTGGCCGGGGCGCATGCCGCCGCTCATGTCCAGCAGCTGGCGCAGGGTGATGCCCAACGGGGCTTCGTACTGGCCGGGGTTGGCGACATGGCCGCTGAGCGAGTAGAGCGTGAAGCCCGGGGACTTCTCGCTGCCCATCGACCTGAACCAGTCTTTTCCTTTGTTCAGGATCGCGGGAACCGACGCGATGGATTCGACGTTGTTCACGACAGTGGGGCAGGCGTAGAGGCCCGCCACCGCCGGGAAAGGAGGACGCAGCCGGGGCTGTCCGCGACGGCCTTCCAACGAATCCAGCAGCGCGGTTTCCTCACCGCAGATGTACGCGCCGGCGCCCGCGTGCACGATCACGTCCAGGTCGAGTCCCGACCCGAGGATGTCCTTTCCGAGGAAGCCCGCCGCATACGCCTCGCGCACGGCCTCGTGCAGCCGGCGCAGTACGGGCACCACCTCACCGCGCAGATAGATGAAGGCGTGGTGCGACCGGATCGCATGACAGGCGATCACGATCCCCTCGATGAGGGAATGCGGGTTCGCGAAGAGGAGCGGGATGTCCTTGCAGGTCCCGGGCTCCGATTCGTCGGCGTTGACAACCAGATAGTGCGGTTTGCCGTCGCCCTGCGGGATGAACTGCCACTTCATGCCGGTCGGGAAGCCGGCGCCGCCGCGGCCGCGGAGTCCGGAGTCCTTGACGTAGGCGATGACGTCGTCGGGCGGCATGGCGAGGGCCTTGCGCATGCCCTCGTAGCCCTGGTGCCGGCGGTAGGTCTCCAGCGTCCAGGATTCCGGTTCGTCCCAGAAGGCGGACAGGACGGGCTCGAGGATCTTCTCGGGGTCGCTGCCGGCCTCGGGCCGGGTGCCCCCGTACTCGGCTGCCACGGTCATCACTCCCCCTCCTCTGCGGTCGGACCGGCCGGGTGGGCCGGGTCGGAGTCCGAGGTCTGCTGCGGTGCGTCGTGCGAGCTCGGGTGCCCCGCGGGAGCCGGTTCGTCGGAGTGGCGGCCGGGGGGTTCGTCCGTGGGGCCGGCTGCGGGCGTGCGGGGGGCGATGACGTGGTCCGTGCCGCGGCCCGGGGCCACCTCGCCCTTGGCCAGGCGGAGGCCGACCAGCGAGGCGGGGCCGGCGCCGCCGGTGGCCTCGACGGCGCCCGGCCGTTCGTCGGGGAAGCCGGCCAGGATCCGGGACGTCTCCTTGTACGTGCACAGGGGGGCGCCGCGGGTGGGTTCGACGGTCCGGCCGGCCCGCAGGTCGTCGACCAGGCGCTTGGCGGTCTCGGGCGTCTGGTTGTCGAAGAACTCCCAGTTGACCATCACGACGGGGGCGAAGTCGCAGGCGGCGTTGCACTCGATGTGTTCGAGGGTGACGGCGCCGTCCTCGGTGGTCCCGCCGTTCTCGACGCCGAGGTGCTGCTTCAGCTCGTCGAAGATGGCGTCGCCGCCCATCACCGCGCACAGGGTGTTGGTGCAGACCCCGACCTGGTACTCGCCGCTGGGCCCGCGGCGGTACATCGAGTAGAAGGTCGACACCGCCGTGACCTCGGCTGTGGTCAGGTCGAGCAGCTCGGCGCAGAAGCGGATGCCGGTGCGGGTGACATGCCCTTCCTCGGCCTGCACGAGGTGCAGCAGCGGCAGCAGCGCGGAGCGCGAGCCGGGGTAGCGGGCGATCACCTCCTTGGCGTCCGCCTCGAGCCGGGCCCGTACTTCGGCCGGGTAGTCGGGGGCGGGGAGTTGGGGCATGCCCAGCTGGACGTCGTTCACCGGTCGACGCCTCCCATCACGGGGTCGATGGACGCGACGGCGACGATGACGTCGGCCACCTGGCCGCCTTCACACATCGCCGCCATGGCCTGCAGGTTGGTGAAGGACGGGTCGCGGAAGTGCACGCGGTAGGGGCGGGTGCCGCCGTCGCTGACCGCGTGGACGCCCAGCTCGCCCTTGGGGGACTCCACGGCGGAGTAGGCCTGTCCGGGCGGGACCCGGAAACCCTCCGTCACCAGCTTGAAGTGGTGGATCAGGGCCTCCATCGAGGTGCCCATGATCTTCTTGATGTGGTCCAGGGAGTTGCCGAGGCCGTCCGGCCCCAGGGCCAGCTGTGCCGGCCAGGCGATCTTCTTGTCCTCGACCATGACCGGTCCCGGCTCGAGCCGGTCCAGGCACTGCTCGACGATCCGCAGCGACTGGCGCATCTCCTCCAGCCGGATCAGGAACCGGCCGTAGGAGTCGCAGGTGTCCGCGGTCGGCACCTCGAAGTCGTAGGTCTCGTATCCACAGTACGGCTGGGATTTCCGCAGGTCGTGCGGCAGTCCGGCGGAGCGCACGATGGGTCCGGTGGCGCCGGTGGCCAGGCAGCCGGCCAGGTCGAGATAGCCGATGCCCTCCATCCGGCCCTTGAAGACCGGGTTGCCGGTGGCGAGCTTGTCGTACTCGGGGATGTTCTTGCGCATCTTCTTGACGAAGGCGCGCACCTGGTCGACGGCGCCCGGGGGCAGGTCCTGGGCGAGGCCGCCGGGGCGGATATAGGCGTGGTTCATCCGCAGGCCGGTGATCAGCTCGTAGATGTCGAGGATGAGTTCCCGGTCGCGGAAGCCGTAGATCATGATCGTGGTGGCGCCCAGCTCCATCCCGCCCGTGGCAATGGCCACCAGGTGGGAGGACATCCGGTTGAGCTCCATCAGCAGCACGCGGATGACCGTGGCCCGGTCGGGGATCTGGTCGGTGATGCCCAGCAGCTTCTCGACGGCCAGGCAGTAGGCGGTCTCGTTGAAGAAGGGGGTGAGGTAGTCCATCCGCGTGACGAAAGTGGTGCCCTGCGTCCAGGTCCGGTATTCGAGGTTCTTCTCGATGCCGGTGTGCAGATAGCCGATGCCGCAGCGGGCCTCGGTGACGGTCTCACCGTCGATCTCCAGGATCAGCCGGAGCACGCCGTGCGTGGAGGGGTGCTGCGGCCCCATGTTGACGATGATCCGCTCGTCGTCGGACTTGGCGGCACGCGCCGCGACCTCGTCCCAGTCGCCGCCGGTGACGGTGTAGACCGTGCCTTCCGTCGTCTCGCGAGCGACAGACGGGGGCGGCCCGGAGGGCCTCGTTGAGGGGCGGTGGTCGGGTGACGGGTGGGCAGGAGGAGTGGTCATCAGCTGTACGACCTCCGCTGGTCCGGAGCCGGGATCTGGGCGCCCTTGTACTCGACGGGGATGCCGCCGAGCGGGTAGTCCTTGCGCTGCGGGAAGCCCTGCCAGTCGTCGGGCATCATGATCCGCGTCAGCGCCGGGTGACCGTCGAAGACGAGCCCGAAGAAGTCGTAGGTCTCGCGCTCGTGCCAGTCGTTGGTCGGATAGATGCCGACGATCGAGGGCACATGCGGGTCGGCGTCGGGGGCGGAGACCTCCAGCCGGATGAGCCGGTTGTGGGTGATGGAGCGCAGGTGGTAGACGGCGTGCAGCTCGCGCCCCTTGTCTCCGGGGAAGTGCACCCCGCTCACGCCCGTACAGAGCTCGAAGCGCAGCGCCGGGTCGTCGCGCAGGGTCTTGGCGACGGTCGGCAGGTATTCCCGCTCGATGTGGAAGGTCAGCTCGCCGCGGTCGACGACGGTCTTGGAGACGACGTTCTCGGGGACGAGGCCCTGTTCGTCGAGGGCGCCCTCCAGCTCGTCGGCGATCTCGTCGAACTCTCCGTACCCCTCACCACCGCCCGGTCCTCCGTACGGCCGCGGGGTCGCCCCGGGCAGTCGTACGGTCCGCACCAGGCCGCCGTAACCGGAGGTGTCGCCGCCATTGTTGGCGCCGAACATGCCGCGGCGGGTGCCGATCACCTCGCCGGTGTCGTCACGCTGGACCGGGACGCTGCCGTTGTGGTTTCCCTGGTCGCTCTCGGGGTTCTTGGGATCACTCACTGCAGCAGCCCCTTCATTTCGATGAGGGGGAGCGCCTTGAGGGCCGCTTCCTCCGCCTCGCGGGCCGCCTGCTCCTGGTTGACCCCGAGCTTGGTGTCCTGGATCTTCCGGTGCAGCTTGAGGATGGCGTCCATCAGCATTTCGGGGCGCGGCGGGCAGCCCGGCAAATAGATGTCAACGGGAACAATGTGGTCAACGCCCTGCACAATCGCGTAGTTGTTGAACATGCCGCCCGATGAGGCGCACACGCCCATGGAGATCACCCATTTCGGGTTCGGCATCTGGTCGTAGACCTGCCGCAGAACGGGCGCCATTTTCTGGCTCACCCGGCCGGCCACGATCATCAGATCCGCCTGCCGCGGGGAGCCGCGGAAGACCTCCATGCCGAAGCGGGCGAGGTCGTAGCGCCCGGCCCCGGTCGTCATCATTTCGATGGCGCAGCAGGCCAGCCCGAAGGTCGCGGGGAAGACCGAGGATTTGCGCACCCAGCCCGCGGCCTGTTCGACAGTGGTCAGCAAAAAGCCGCTCGGCAGCTTCTCTTCAAGTCCCATGGGTGACCCCTAGTCCCATTCCAGGCCGCCACGACGCCAGACATAGGCGTAGGCGACGAAGACGGTGAGCGCGAAGAGGAGCATCTCGACGAGCCCGAAGAGCCCGAGGGCGTCAAAGGTGACGGCCCAGGGGTAGAGGAAGACGATCTCGATGTCGAAGATGATGAAGAGCATCGCCGTCAGGTAGTACTTGATCGGAAAGCGACCGCCGCCGGACGGCTGCGGGGTCGGCTCGATTCCGCATTCGTACGCCTCAAGCTTCGCCCGGTTGTAGCGCCTGGGTCCGACGAGCGTGGCCATCACGACAGAGAAGATCGCAAAGCCTGCCCCTAGGGCTCCCAGTACGAGGATGGGCGCATAAGCGTTCACCGTCCTCGCTCCCTTCAGTCGACGATGACTGGATGGCGGTCCGCTCGGGCCCACTGGCTGCCCCGTAGAGATCGTGCATATGTGAGGCAGTTCACAAGCCCGAACGCCTGCATCTTATGCCCGCTGGTCTGTGATCTGCGACACGGGGTACGACAACGAGTTTGTGATCTTCACCACCTGACGAAGGATCATGAAGCCGGGCGGACGATGATCTTCGTACGGGAAGCGCGCAAGCGATCACCAACGGTGATATCTGGCGGGGTTACCGCTGGTCAGGGCGGTGCTGCCCTATCAAGCCATGCCTCGTGCAAGCAAATTGGCGCTGGGCGATGTCAACTGCTATATGCGCCGTACCCCGTTGAGTGATCCGACCGTGACGCGGTCGTGATCATCGGTACGTGCCCGCATTCACGAGCGGGCGGGCGGGTGGCCGGCCGCGGCGTCGGCCGCGCGACCCGGCAGACGACCCCCGCCGTCAGATCACGGGAACATAACGGACACTCAAGAGTGACCTATCCCACGCACTTTCACGCGATAAGTCCTTGACGGCCGGGAAGCCTTGGCGTGGCGGGCGCAGAGGTGGTAAGCCCCTCCCGACGCCGCATCAGGCTGCAAATGCCATGCGTAGGAACATGATCGCGGAATCCGGACATCACACTTCCGGCGCCGCGCGCGACCGAAAGATCCCTTTTATTCGCCGCGTACACGTCAAGTGTGGCGCACCACACCTTTGTTGGCAGCAACCTACGGCGCCTGATAGCCGTGGTGCCATGTCCCCGAACGCACTCATACCCAGCCACCGGAAGCCCCGCCGTTCCGCGTCCTCGCGGGCACTGCGTGCGGGCGTGACCGGTGGCTTCCTCACCCTCGCGGTGGCCGGCGCGACCGTGCCGGCCAACGCCGCGGAAAAGCCCGTCTCCGAAACGCAGGAGATGCCCACCATCACGACGGCGCTCGCGACCAGCGCCGCCAAGAGCGCAGACACCGCTCAGCAGGTCGCGTTCGACTACGAGCGCCAGGCTCTCCAGGAGCGCGCGCTCGACCGGGCCGCCGAGGCCGCAAAGAAGCACAAGGCCGCCGCCGTGAAGAAGGCCAAGGCCGAGGCCGAGGCCAAGAAGAAGGCCGCCGCGGCCCGTAAGGCCAAGGAAGAGGCCCAGGCCCGCGCCTCCCGCTCCGACGAGCGCACCACCCTGTCCGCTCCGTCCGCCACCGGCAGCACCGCCGCCCTGGTCTCCTTCCTCAAGGCGCAGCTCGGCAAGGCGTACGTCCTCGGCGCCACCGGCTCCTCGTCGTACGACTGCTCCGGCCTGACCCAGGCCGCGTTCCGCCAGATCGGTATCGACCTGCCGCGCGTCTCGCAGGACCAGTCCACCACCGGCACCCAGGTGGGCCTGGACAACCTCCAGGTCGGCGACATCCTCTACTGGGGCAGCGCGGGCAGCGCCTACCACGTCGGCGTCTACGTCGGTGACGGCAACTTCATCGGCGCCCAGAACTCGAGCACCGGCATCGTCGAGCGCCCGCTCAGCTACGACATGCCGACCGGTGCGGTGCGCGTCCTCTGAGACCCTGCTCCCCCGGTTCCGTGAAGGGCCGCCCCTCCGTGGGGGCGGCCCTTTGCCGTACCGGGACAGTGCTGAGGCGCTACGCCTTCGGGGCCACCTTGCTCAGACCGTTGATGATCCGGTCCATCGCGTCCCCGCCCGTCGGGTCCGTCAGGTTGGCCAGCATCTTGAGGGTGAAGCGCATCAGCATGGGGTGGGTCAGGCCGCGCTGGGTGGCGATCTTCATGACCTTGGGGTTGCCGATGAGCTTCACAAAGGCGCGGCCGAGGGAGTAGTAGCCGCCGTAGGTGTCCTTGAGGATCTTGGGGTAGCGGTGCAGGGCCAGCTCGCGCTGGGCGTAGGTGGCGCGGGCCTGGGCCTGGACGATGACCTCGGCGGCGATGGCGCCGGACTCCATGGCGTACGCGATGCCCTCGCCGTTGAAGGGGTTGACCAGGCCGCCGGCGTCGCCGACCAGGAGGAGGCCCTTGGTGTAGTGGGGCTGGCGGTTGAAGGCCATGGGGAGGGCCGCGCCGCGGATCGGGCCGGTCATGTTCTCGGGGGTGTAGCCCCAGTCGGCGGGCATCGAGGCGCACCAGGCCTTGAGGATCTCGCGCCAGTCCAGTTCCCGGAAGGCGGAGCTGGAGTTGAGGATCCCCAGGCCGACGTTGCTCGTCCCGTCACCCATGCCGAAGATCCAGCCGTAGCCGGGCAGGAGACGGTCCTCGGCACCGCGGCGGTCCCAGAGTTCGAGCCAGGACTCCAGGTAGTCGTCGTCGTGCCGCGGGGAGGTGAAGTAGGTGCGGACGGCGACGCCCATCGGGCGGTCCTCGCGGCGGTGCAGACCCATGGCCAGGGAGAGGCGGGTGGAGTTGCCGTCGGCGGCCACGACGATCGGGGCGTGGAAGGTGACCGGCGTCTTCTCCTCGCCGAGCTTGGCGTGGACGCCGGTGATGTGGCCGGTGAGGTCGTTGATGATCGGCGCGCCGACGTTGCAGCGCTCGTAGAGGCGGGCGCCGGCCTTCTGGGCCTGGCGGGCCAGCTGCTCGTCGAAGTCGTCGCGCTTACGGACCAGTCCGTAGTTCGGGTACGAGGCGAGGTCCGGCCAGTCGAGCTGGAGGCGGGAGCCGCCACCGATGATGCGCAGGCCCTTGTTGCGCAGCCAGCCCGCTTCCTCCGAGATGTCGATGCCCATAGCGACCAGCTGCTTGGTGGCGCGCGGGGTGAGGCCGTCGCCGCAGACCTTCTCGCGCGGGAACGCCGTCTTCTCCAGGAGGAGGACGTCCAGACCGGACTTGGCCAGGTGGTAGGCGGTGGCCGAGCCGGCGGGCCCGGCACCCACGACGATCACGTCCGCGCTGTGCTCAGAGCGGGGTGTGGTCACGGACTCGCTCACGGACGCGGACGCGGACTCGGTCACGGGGGGTCTCCCGAAGTCGATGGGGGGCGATATCTGGATATCTGGGTGCCGGTCGGCACGGGGCAAGTGCAGTCTATGGGGGCCTTGATGATCCGAAACTGAAGGGTTGTCCCAGGAAGCCTGCGACCACGCCGCCGATGAACTCCCCGCTGCCCCCGTCACGCTGCGCGTGCGCGCGCAACGAGCGGTCGATCGCGGTGACCCGGCGGCCGGGGATGCGGCGGGCGGAGACGGTGCTCACGCCGGTGGGGAAGCGGGGCGCACTGCCTGCGGCTGGATCTTTGAGCCCCGCCCGGCTCCCCCGTGCCGTCGGGCCGGTGTGGCCCGACGGCACGGACAGGGGTGACGGACCGGCTAGTCGACGTCCACGTCGGACACCTTCCAGGTGCTCAGCGCGGTGCTGAACACCTTGTCGCTCTCCGGGTCGTAGAGCGTGTCCAGGCACTCGTAGTAGATGCCGTACTCGGTGCCGTCGGCGGCGACATATGCCTGGTCGATGGCGTGGATGGTGTTCCCCGTGTCGTTGACGTAGGTGAACTCCCAGCGTGCGCCCTCGCTGTCTTGGAAGGTGTTCCGCTTCAGCTCCGCCCGCTGGTAGTTCGTACGCTTCTTGGCGCCCTTCTCCATGCTGAGGAAGTTGTCGTACGAGGACTGCGGGGCATTGGCGATGACACCGATCCGCAGGTAGGACTCGCCGGCCGGCGCCTTGTAGTCGACCTGGGTGCCCTTGGCCGAACGCTGCCAGCCGCGCGTCACGCCGAGCGAGAAGCCGTACGGGTCGTCCTTCCGCTCGAAGCCGGCGGGGAGGCCGGCGGACGGGGAGGAAGGGGAGCCGGTCGGGGACGGGATGGCCGTCGGGGTCGCGGACGGGGTCGCGGAGGGGGCGGCGGTGGGATGGCCGCTCTTCTCCACGGCGGGCTTCTTGGCCGACTTGTGGTCGTCGGCGCCGGCCGTGTGGTTCTTGTAGTAGACCGCGCCGGCCGTGGCACCGCCGCCGATCAGGAACGCGGCGAGCGCCAGCGACACCCACTTCACGACACCGCGACGGGCCGAGCGCGGCGCATCGGGGGCGGGAGCGGGCGGCGCGTCGGCAGGGGTTTCCTCGGCGGGCGCGGGCGGTTCCGGGCTCGCGGGCGGTTCCGGACTCGCGACCGGCGCCACGGGAGGCCCGTCGAGCGCGGCCGGAGGCGTGGGCGCAGGCGCGGCCGGAGGCGTGGGCGAGGCTGCCGGTGTGGGTGGCGCGGACGGTGTGGGCGGAGCCGCCGGGGCGGGCGGCGCGGCCGGAGACGCCGCGGGAGCACCGTACGGAGCAGGCGGGACGGCCGGTGCGGCCGAGGCCGCGATCATGGACGGGCTGCCGCGGCCGACCATCATCAGCAGATACGGGACGACCAGCACCGCCCCGAAGGTCCACAGCAGCGCAACCAGCAGCGTTTCGACGCCGCCCGCGGCCAGTTCGGCGTGCCCGACGAGGCCGGCGCCGTCACCACTGCCGTACCGGCCGCCGTAGTCGCCCCCGTAATCGCCGCCGTAAGTGCCCCCGTAACCGCCGCCGGGGCCGTCACCGCTCCCGGCCTGGAACGCCGCGGACGCGCTCGCCCCCGCGGCCCACACCACCAGCACCAGCGCGACCACGACGAAGCCCGCGGCGAGCAGCTGTTCGCGCCGGTCGGCGCTGCGGCGGACGGTCAGGAAGCCGACCAGCAGGGCGCAGGCCAGGCCGCCGACGATGATGCCGAACAGCGCCCAGTCGTTGCCGAGGTGGCCCAGCTCGGAGTAGCCGATCGACCTCCGGCCGGACTCCAGGAACGGGAGGTCGGGGAGGTTCCACTCGACGTTCACCGGCGCACCCCAGGCCATCGCCAGCGCGATCGCGCCGAGGTTGGGGAGCAGCATCAGCAGGACGAACGCCCCACCGCCAGTGACGTCGTCCGCCGTGGCGAGGACGACCACGTAGGCGACCACACCGGCCACCAGGACGACGGTCAGCAGCGTGACCAGCGCGGTCCGCAGGGCCCCGATGACGACGTGCCACCCGGGCCGGACGGCGAGCCAGGCCTGTGTCTCGTCCCGCGCCAGCACCAGGCCGCTCACCACGGCCGCCAGCACGAAGGAGCACAGCAGCGCGCGCCAGGCGGACGAGGACAGCTCCAGGCCGTTGTAGGAGGGTTGGGCCAGCAGGCCGAGGGCGAGGGTGCCGACGCCGCACAGCGCCGCGATCCGCAGGGCCGACTCCAGTACGGCCGCACCTGGTCCGGCCGTACCCGGTATCGCGCCCGGTACGGCGGCCCCCGCTGCCCCGGCGGCCGCGCGGCGGGCCTTACGGGCGGCGACCGCCAGCAGCGTCACCCACAGCCCCGTGACCACCAGCGGCACCAGCGACACCGACGTCTCGCCGTTGAGCCCCGCGCCCCACTCCCCCAGGGAAGCGGCGGCGCTGCCGGACAGCGTGACGCCGCCGCCCACGCTCTGCAGCAGCAGTGCGAGGGCGCAGCGCATCCGTGTGCCCCAGTCGAGCCCGGCGCCGTTTGCGCCGTCCTCGCCGTCCGGGGAGAAGATGCCGAGCACACACGCGAGGACGAGCAGCATCAGCGTCGGCCAGGCCGCGATCTTCAGCGCCGGACGCCAGTCGCCCCGCGCCGTACGGCCGAGAAAGGCGCCGAAGGGCGATGCCGGTCCCGCCTGCTCAAGGGCTCGGGAAACGGCGGGCGCGGTGGACGGCGCCGGACCGGGCGGCGCCGCCGGGACCGGAGGCCGGGCCGGGGGCGGTGGCCCGTCCGGCGGGGGCGGTGCGGCGGCCTGCCGCTCCCGGCCGCAGCCCATGCAGAAGCGCGCCTCGGGCGGGGAAGAAGAACCACATTCCGGGCAGGAGGCGGAACGGTCGGACACATCGGGCTCCGGGAACTCAACGGGCAGCACGAACAGCTACCGCTTGCGAACGTAGGGACATGACTGTCCCCCGCATGGTTCCCGCCAATTCACGCTCTGTGAAGCGACGTTACCCAAGCGAGTCCGTGCTCAGGCGGCCGGCTTCGTCCCGCGGTGGAGCGCGACCACACCACCGGTCAGATTGCGCCAGGCGACCTTGGTCCAGCCCACGCCCTGCAGCCGGGCGGCGAGTTCGGGCTGGTTGGGCCACGTACGGATGGACTCGGCGAGATAGACGTAGGCGTCCGGGTTGCTGCTGACCGCGCGGGCGACCGGCGGCAGCGCGCGCATCAGGTACTCGGTGTAGACGGTCCGGAACGGCGCCCAGGTCGGCTCGCTGAACTCACAGATCACGACCCGGCCGCCCGGCTTGGTGACCCGGTACAGCTCGGCCAGCGCGACGTCCGTGTCCTGGATGTTGCGCAGCCCGAAGGAGATGGTGACGGCGTCGAAGACCCCGTCCGCGAACGGCAGCCGGGTCCCGTCACCTGCGGTGAACGGCAGCCAGGGGTGCCGCTTCTTCCCTTCCGCCAGCATCCCGACGGAGAAGTCGCACGGCACGACGTAGGCACCGGTCCGGGCGAATGGCAGCGACGAGGTGCCGGTACCGGCCGCGAGGTCGAGCACCCGCTCCGCGGGCCGGGCGGCCACCGCGCGGTCCACCTCTTTGCGCCACAGCCGCGCCTGCCCCAGGGAGAGCACGTCGTTGGTGAGGTCGTACCGCGCCGCCACGTCGTCGAACATCGCGGCGACTTCGTGCGGCTGCTTGTCCAGGGATGCTCGGGTCACCCGGCCATTGTCCACCGTGCGGCGACCGGCGCCCGCACCGGGCACGGCTCCGCGCCGGGAACGCTGGACGGGGACGGCCGGGATGCCCCCCTCAGAACATCCGGGCGGTCCAACGAAGCGCAGTGCATCGTGAGCGGCCGGGCGCCGACCGTCCCCGCGGTAAAGATCCTCGCCGTCCGAATCCGTCGTTCCGTTTCCGTTGACGCCACCCTGACGTGCGGCGGGGCCGCGTTGACGGTTCCCTGACGAGCACGCGCCGGCGGCTGCTCGCCGGCCCTGGCTCACCAGTCCTTGATCGCCTCCGCCGGGGACATCCGCGCCGCGCGCCGGGCCGGCAGCACCGTGCCCGCGGCCACGACAAGGACGGTGCACAGCAACAGCAGCGCCGTGGTGCCCGCCCCCGGCATCAGCACCCGCTCCGTCAGGTACGGCGCGAGCTCCCCGTTGGAGCGCGGCGCGGCCGCGCCGAGGCTGCCGAACACCGTGCCCAGCACCGCGCCCGCGACCGCCGCGACCGCGCCGACCAGCGCCATCTCCGTGATCAGCAGGGTGAGCACGGCGCGGGTGCGGAAGCCGACCGCCTTCAGAATGCCGATCTCCCGGGACCGCTGACGGGCCGGCGCCCCGGCGCCGGTCAGCGCGCCCGCGAAGGCGAGGACGGCGAGGATCGCCGGCACCGTGCCCGCCGTGCGGATCAGCTCGAGGACCGAGGCAGCGCGGTGAGCTGCTGCTGCAGGCTGATGGCCGACAGGCCCCTGGCTGTCGAGGCAGCTCTGTGCGGGGGTGCCGCTCCCGGCCGCCGCCCAGCGCACCACGGTCGCCTCGTCCACGAACGCGGCGTCGGGGTTGTCCATCTGCCGGCTCGGGTCGAACAGGCCGACGACCCGGACATGGTCCTCCGCCCCGGTGCCCTCGCCCTGCCGGACGAACCGGGTCGTATCGACGGTGATCCGCTTGCCGAGCAGGCCGCCGAGCTTGCTGCCCTGCGAGGCGGCCGGCAGCACCACTTCGCCCGCGCGCAGCGGGAAGAGGTTCTTGCGTACGGAGCGGGTGACGGGCGGGTGACGGGCGGGGCGAGCGCCGGGCGGTACGTGGTGGCGTACAGCAGCAGGGTGGTGTCGCCGGCCGAGTAGCCGAAGGAGACCTGGGCGCGGTGCTGTACGGGTGACCAGCAGCACCGCCCGGCCGTCGTCGGTCAGCTCCCGGAACAGTCCGAGCAGCAGCTTCTCGCTCTCCGTGTCGAGGTTGCCGGTCGGCTCGTCGGCGAGAATCACCTTCGGGTCGTTGACCAGCGCACGGGCCGGCGCCACCCTCCCCCACCTACGGCGGGGGACCCCCAGCTGCTCGCCGCCCGACGGCTCGCCCGGCCGGTGCCCGGCCCGCTCGGCGAGCCCGACCCGGCCCAGCAACTCCTGCGCCCTGGCCGCTCCTTCACGGGCGCGGCCGGCGTACGGCAGCGCGACATTGCGCAGCGCGGAATGCTGCGGCAGCAGGTTGTACGACTGGAAGACAAAGCCGATACGGGCCCGCCGCAGGTCGGCCCGCCGCCCGTCACCGAGCCCCGATGTGTCCTCGCCGTCGACGAAGACCTGCCCGGCGTCCGGTTCCGCCAGCAGCCCCAGCAGGTGCATCGGCGTGGATTTGCCGGACCCCGAGTGCCCGACCAGCGCGGTCACTTCCCCCGCCTGCACCGGCACATCGACGCCCCGCAGGAAATCGACCCGTCGCCCGCGCGGCGCGTAGGACTTCCGCACGCCGCAGGCGCGCAGCAATGTTCTGTTGTCCCCCCGTTGGCTCTCGCTCTTTGAACGGCCGGGCGAGGGTGGATGGTTCCGCCGTACCGTCCCCCGTAGCGCCGCTTCCCCGTGGCCCTCGTCGAGGCGGGCGCTCGACGAGTACCCGCGGGTTGACCTGGCCCTTTGACCGGTCCAGGTCACCAGCCGGAGAGCCGGGGCAGCGGCCGGTTCCGGCGTCGGCCTCAGCGCCGCCGGTACACCAGCCGCCCGGCCAGTGCCGTGGCCAGACACGCCCCGTCCGCCCCGAACACGGCGAAATGAGCCGGGCCCCCGGTGGCCAGCACCCGCGGCGCCGGGCCGGGCAGCACCACGAGCCCGGACCGCTGGACGGCCGTACGGACCGCGGGCCGGGTGAACGGCCCGGTCAGCGCCGTCGTCCCGGCCGCCAGCAGGCGCTGCAGCCCGCGCCGCGCGCTGGCGCCCCAGCGGGCCTCCGTCATGCCGAGCGCGGCAAGCGCCTCCCCCGTGATCGGCTCGCTGCCGAGCTCGTCGGCCTCGCGCGGGTCGGGGTGGTAGGCGGCCTCCAACAGCGCGGCCGCGTCCGGCTCGTAGCGCCCGGGTGTCAGGACGCCGTCCCACTCCCGTACGCGCGCCCTCGCGCCATACACCGCGAACAGCTCCTCGTACGGGCCGACGGCGGCGATCTGGGCGCCCTCGACAACGACCGCGTGCCCGGCATCCAGGCCACCGTCATGGACGAGCCGGACCCCGCGCACGCGGTGAAGTGTCAGCATCGGGAATTCAGTTGGTCCGGGCGTTTCAGTTGGCCTCGACGAGCTTCAGCTCCGGATGCGCCGTCCCGCCCTCGATGGCGGTCGAGGACAGGTGCGAGACCACCCGCTCGTCCACCGGATCGTTCGCCGGGTCGTCGTGCACGACCAGGTGCTCGTACGTCGTCGCCCGCTGCGCCGGCACCCGCTCCGCCTTGCGGATCAGGTCGATGATCTCCATCCGGTTGGAGCGGTGCTTGGCGCCCGCCGAGGAGACGACGTTCTCCTCCAGCATGATCGAGCCGAGGTCGTCGGCGCCGTAGTGCAGCGACAGCTGGCCGGCCTCCTTGCCGGTGGTCAGCCACGAGCCCTGGATGTGGGCGACGTTGTCGAGGAAGATCCGGGCGATGGCGATCATCCGCAGGTACTCGAAGAGGGTGGCCTGCGTCTGGCCCTTCAGGTGGTTGTTCTCCGGCTGGTAGGTGTACGGGATGAAGGCGCGGAAGCCGCCCGTACGGTCCTGGACGTCCCGGATCATCCGCAGATGCTCGATCCGCTCGGCGTTGGTCTCGCCCGTCCCCATCAGCATGGTGGAGGTGGACTCCACGCCCAGCTTGTGCGCCGCCTCCATGATCTCCAGCCAGCGCTCGCCGGACTCCTTCAGGGGCGCAATCGCCTTACGTGGCCGGGCGGGCAGCAGCTCCGCACCCGCGCCGGCGAAGGAGTCGAGGCCCGCGGCGTGGATGCGCGAGATCGCCTCCTCGACCGAGACGCCGGAGATCCGCGCCATGTGCTCCACCTCGGACGCACCGAGCGAGTGGATCACCAGCTGCGGGAAGGCCTCCTTGATGGCCGAGAAGTGCTTCTCGTAGTACTCGACGCCGTAGTCCGGGTGGTGCCCGCCCTGGAACATGATCTGGGTGCCGCCCAGTTCGACGGTCTCCGCGCAGCGCCGCAGGATGTCGTCCAGATCCCGCGTCCAGCCCTTCGCGGTGTCCTTGGGCGCGGCGTAGAACGCGCAGAACTTGCAGGCCGTTACGCACACATTGGTGTAGTTGATGTTGCGCTCGATGATGTACGTCGCGATGTGCTCGGTACCGGCGTAGCGGCGGCGGCGTACGGCGTCGGCGGCCCGGCCCAGCGCGTGCAGCGGCGCGGAGCGGTAGAGGTCGAGCGCCTCCTCCGGTGTGATGCGGCCGCCCTGCGCGGCGCGGTCGAGTACGGACTGGAGGTCGGCGTTCTCGGTCACCGGGGCGTCCCTTTCGGAGGCGGGCATAACGACCGAACCAGCGTACGTCAGGGGTCCGACAGCCTCGGCCGCCGGTCCGCCGTCGTGCCGGGCCGGCTGCCGGCCGGCGCGGGGTGGGCGGCTCAGCGCTTGGTGAGCGTCGACGTCGGGATGCCGCCCGCCTCGTCGTCCGAGGTGAAGGCGATCCTTCCGTCCTTTCCGAGCGTGTAGGTCACCTCGGAGGTGCTCCCCGTACAGCCGGGCCCCTGCTTGCCGTCCGGCCGCTCCCGCAGGACCAGCTTGTCACGGGTGGCCGACACCAGCTTCGCCTTGGCCTCGCACCGCACCACCACCACGTCATACGTGGTGTGGATGACGTAATCCCCCCTGCCGCCCTGCTTGATCACGCTGGTCATCGAGCCGTTCCAGCCGCGCCGCGTCGTCACGCTGCCGGTCCAGGTACCGAGAAAGCCCTTGGCGACGGAGGCCTCGGGGGCCGTGTCGCCGGGCGAGAACGTGTCGTCGCCGACGGGCGGCTTGGCCCCGGCCGCGTCCCGGTCGCCGGTCCCGCCCGGCAGCAGGTTGAAGACAAAGGCCGCTGTCGTCACGGCGGCCAGCGCACCGGCCACCGACAGCACCAGCGTGCAGCTCACCCGGCGCGGCCGGTCCTTGCCGCCGACCGCCCCGCTCAGCGCGATCCGCCGCTCCTTGGGGGCGGAATCCGCCGTCGGGGCATCGGCGACCGCCGCTCCGGCGACCGGCCAGGGCGCCGGCTGCGGACCGGGCTGCGGGGTGGGGCCGCCTCCTGGAGTCGGGGTGGGCCGGCCGACGGGCCCGGACGCCTCCCGCTCGAACGGCACCAGCCCGGAGGGCTGTCCGGCCCCGTTCGAGGCTTCCGCCCCCGCGACGTGCGGAGCAAGCGCTCCCGCCCCGTACGACGGATCCGGCGGCCCGAACGCCCCGCCGGGCGCGGCCTCCGCCGCCCCGGACGGCGCCCCCGCCTCCAGATTCAGCAGCTCCACCGCCCGCCGGCTGACCTGCTCCACCACGGCCCCCGGCAGCCACCCGGCACCCACCAGCCCCGCGGCCCCGCCGCTCCCCTCCCCCGCAAGCCGCGCCGCGAGCTCGGCCGGACCGGGGCGACCCGCAGGATCCTTGGACAGACAGGAGGCCACCAGCTCCCGGACCTCGCCCACGAGTTGCGGCCCCAGCTCCGGCTCCTCGTGCACCACCTTGTAGAGCAGCGCCGCCGACGAGTCCCCCGAGAACGGGCTCACCCCCGTCGCCGCATACGCCAGCACCGCCCCCAGCGAGAAGACATCGGCGGCCCCCGCCGCCCCCTTCCCCACGATCTGCTCGGGCGCCATATAGCCCGGCGACCCCACGGACACCCCGGTCGAGGTCAGCGAGGCCGTCCCCGCCGTGGCCCGCGCGATCCCGAAGTCGATCAGCACCGGCCCGTCCAGCGTCAGCAGCACATTGGACGGCTTGACGTCCCGGTGGACCAGCCCGAGCGCATGGACGGCGGCCAGCGCCTCGGCCAGCCCCGCCCCCAGGGCCCGTACGGAGTGCTCGGCCAGCGGCCCGACATCGGCGACGGCCTGGGCGAGCGAAGGGCCCGCGACATATCCGGTGGCGATCCAGGGAACGGACGCGTCCGGGTCGGCATCCAGGACGGGCGCGGTCCAGGCGCCGCCCACCCGCCGCGCGGACTCGATCTCGCGCCGGAAGCGGGCCCGGAACTGGTCATCGGCCGCGAGCTGCGCATGGACGACCTTCACCGCAACCGTACGGCCGCCCTCGCTGCGCCCCAGATAGACCCGCCCCATGCCGCCGGCTCCGAGCCGGCCGAGCAGCCGGTACCCGCCCAGGATCCGTGGGTCGTCGACTGCCAGCGGCTCCATGGCTTCCCTCCCCCTCGTACGGCGCACTTCAGCTTATGGCCCATGGCATGCGCAGCCCCCGGAAACCCCGATTCCACTTTCCGCATCAAACAGGGTGCAAGCCAGCAACTCGCCCCATCCTGCCCCGCGGCAGATTGACCGTCCGGAGTACGTCCGTGCCCCCCGCAGAAAACGGCCGCTCCTCATAGGCGCCGCCGTCCTGGCCCTGATCCCCGGCGCCGCCGCCCCCGCCCTGATGCACCACTTCGGCGTCTTCTTGGACAACTTCTCCGACAACGGCGAGCCCCTGTCCTTCGACCGCCCGGCGGCCGGCGGCCGGCTCCGCGGATTCCGCTCCCACCGCCCCCTCCGTACGCCTGCCCACCGGCCCCCGGGCCGCATTCCGTACGGCCAACACCCTCGCCGACGGCACCAAGGTCGACGTCACCACCTGGTCAGGGCCAACTTCCGGACGTTCACCACCCGCGACGGCTGGGCCTTCATGGGCTCCTCGTCCGGCGGGTTCGCCGGCCTCAAGCAGGTCCTCCACCACCCGGACCGCTTCAAGGCAGTCATCGCCTCCGGCCCGGACACCCGACCGGACTCCCCCCGCGGGCCCGGCCATGACCCATCGGACAGGCCCTAGCTGCCCAGCAGATCCACCTTCACATCGGCCGGGAACCCGGTCGTCGGCCCGACCCGCCGCGCGAATTCCGTGACGCCGCGCAGCTGCTCGGCCCCGAACCGGAAATCCAGCGTCGTGAAATACCGCTCCAGCACCGGCTCGTCGAACCGCTCCCAGCGGGCCGCCTGCTCCGCGACCTTGCCGACTTCCTCCAGCGACAGATCGCGGGAGGCCAGAAACGCCTCGTGCACCTTCTCCACGACCAGCGGCTCGCGCTCCAGATACTCGCGCCGGGTCGCCCATACGGCGAAGACGAACGGCAGCCCCGTCCAGTCCTTCCACATCTGCCCGAGGTCGTGGACCTCCAGGCCGAGCCGGGGCCCGTCGTGCAGATTGGCGCGCAGCGCGGCGTCGCCGATCAGCACCGCGGCATCCGCATCCTGCATCATCAGCCCGAGGTCCGGCGGGCAGCTGTAGTACTCCGGCTGCACCCCGATCTTCTCGGCGAGCAGCAGCTGGGCCAGCCGTACGGAGGTCCGCGAGGTCGAGCCGAGGGCGACGCGGGCACCGTCCAGCTTCTCCAGCGGCTTCTGCGAGACGATCACGCAGGACATCACGGGCCCGTCGCACCCGACGGCAAGATCGGGGAACGCGACAAGATCGTCAGCGGCCCGCAGAAACTCCACCAGCGTCACCGGCGCGATGTCGAGCTCCCCGCGGACCAGCTGCTCGCTGAGCTTCTCCGGGGTGTCCTTGGTGAGGTCCAGGTCGAGCAGGGTGCCCGTACGGGCGAGGCCCCAGTAGAGGGGCAGGCAGTTCAGGAACTGGATGTGGCCCACCCGCGGCCTGGCGCGACGGTAGTCGGCCGGCGCCCCTGCGGGTGCGTCTCCAAAGGTTGAATTGTCCACATGCGGAGGCTAGACCTGCGGTCCCCGGGGCAGCGCGGCGGGTCCGCGTATGGCTCCCGCACCGTTCGGCTAAACGTGATCTTTGGCTCTTCCACCTCACGAGCGCACCATGCTACGCTCAGCGCAAGTTGCAGTTTGGTTTCCCTTGCAGTACAGAGCCTGCGGAGCATGTGACCCGCAGGCTTTTGTAGTTTTCAGACTTGTTTGCAGGTTCTGGAGCAGGGCAACCCTTTGGCCCAAGGAGGGCTTATGGCTACCGGAACCGTCAAGTGGTTCAACGCTGAAAAGGGCTTCGGCTTCATCGCCCAGGACGGCGGCGGCCCGGATGTCTTCGTCCACTACTCGGCGATCAACGCCTCTGGTTTCCGCTCCCTCGAGGAGAACCAGCAGGTGAACTTCGACGTCACGCAGGGTCCGAAGGGCCCGCAGGCGGAGAACGTTACGCCGGTCTAAGTTGCCCGGTCCGACCTTTAGGTCGACTTAGCAGTACCCAAGGAGCCCTGCTCCTCACTTCGGTGAGGAACGGGGCTCCTGCCTTTTGTGCGCGGCGCGGCGTCGGCGTGAAGGGCAGCTACATGAATTCCTGCCACCGACTCGTTGAACAATGCCGAGCAACGGGATATCGGGGAGCACGGCGGCGGAATTCCCCGGGAGCCCCACGCACTCTCCGGACAGTCACTTGTCGGAGGTCGGCCGGAAGCGTGGCGGCAGTTCGGCCGTCTCGTCCCAGGCCTGGCGCTCCGCACGCTCGAGCCAGTCCAGGTACCACTCCGCGAAGGACACGTGCCCCGATTTGCCGCGCAGTTCGATCGGCACCACGCCCTCGCCGACGGACGACACGTCCTCCCACACGGTGCCCCGATGGGGACCCGTGACCACGAGAACGAAGTAGTACGAGCAGCCGCGGTGGCTGAGGCAGAGGGTGCCCTCGGTCAGGGCGCCGCACAGCTCGTCGTAGCGGGCCTCCCAGACGGCGTACGCGGCGGTGAAGGCATCGTCGTCCGGGTAGTCGGCCTGCTGGGGCTCCGCGTAGCACTGGTGCTCGTCGAGCTCGGCTGTGAGCTCGGGGCGGAAGGGCAGCGCGCAGTGGCCGGTGCTGGGCGGGGCGTCGGGCTCGGGCGGCTTTATCGGGAACAGCCCGTAGCCGGGGCCCGCGCCGCCCGCGCCCACCTCCAGGAGGAACATGCGGTACTCATCGGGCAGTTCGATTCCGAGCCACCGCTCCGCCGCCCGCAGCTGCTCCTCGGTGAGAACGGGCCGCAGCTCGAAGCGGTGGCCGCTGTTGGCCCATTCGGCGCCGAACACCGCCCACCATCGCGGCGCCCTCCGCAGCGCGAGCACACGCTCACGCACCCCTGCCCAAGTCCCGCCCATCGTTCCCCCTCCGGAATCTCGCGCCGTCACCTTGCGCAGCGGGGTCCGGCCCCCGGCCGCGAACCCTGATCGGGCCAGGTCCGAGGGGTCGGGGGCACCCATCGGACACTGCCTGGCGGTAGTAGGTCCGGGTGGCCAGGCCGGTCGGTGCGCCATCGGCGAGTTCGAGGTCCAAAGCCGCCGTGCCTTCGGGTGTGAAGCGGAGGCCGGGGCGTCGGGTGTCGTCGTTGTGGCCGGTCAAGTTGCTGGTCAAGGCCGTCCTCCCCCGTCAGGTCCTGATGTTCACGACCGTAGCAAGGGGGACTGACAAGGGGACTCAGGCGACGTTGTCCAGCTCCGCCTGCAGGGCTCTGGCCTCGGCGTACAGGCGGTCGACGGCCACCTCGTCACAGCAGATCTGCAGCCCCAGGGCCAGCGGGTTGAGCGCCCCGGAAAACTTGAAGTACGACTGGTAGTTCAAGCCCGGCCGGAGCCCGTCGGTCGCCTCTCGGAAGACGGACAAAGCGGCGAGATGCGTGCGCTTCGGTGGCTTCGAGGCCATCGCTCTCGTGTCGGGCTCCGAATAGTCGAGCTCCCGGTCGTAGGGCTCGGCCGATGTCGGCATGTCCAGCATGGCCTGGGCGAATTCCCTGACGTGCGCGACGTCGTCGAGTGGCAGGACCTCCGTGAGGAGGGGATGGCTGGCCAGCAGCAGCCATCGCCGCCCGGTCTCGCTCGGCTCGTAAGCCACCGCAAGGGCCGATGGGTGCTCCGTCGACGGGTCGTCGTTCCACCCGTAGGTGAAGACTTCCTCGTAATCCGTGGGAAAGCCGGCCACTGCTCTAGGCCTGGAACGCGTTGCCCTTGACCGCCGCGACGAAGCGGGTCCAGACGGCGGCCGGGATGATGACGGTCGGGCCGTGGGGGACCGTCTTGGTGTCGCGGACGGGGACGAGGCCGGGGAGGTTGTCGGCAACCGAGATGCAGTTGCCGCCGGAGCCGTTGCTGTGGCTGCTCTTGCGCCAGCGGGCAGCACCGGGGAAGTCCTTAGCAACCTCGATGCAGTTACCGCCGTCGCCATTGCTGTAGGTGCTCTTGCACCAAGCGGCGGCACTCAAGTCAATGTGGCTGCTTGCCATTTCGGTAATCCTCTGCCGCTGCCTCGATCATGGCCAGGGACGCCTCAGGCGGCAGTGCGGCGGCCCTGAGCCGATCGTATGCCTTGCGGTAGTTCTTCACGAGCGCCGGATCGTCGATGGTGGCGCCGCTGTACGCGGACTCCGTGTAGACCAGGGGCGGGGCGTCGGGGAAGGTCATCGCCATGATCGTGCCGAGCATCAGAGGATACGGCCCGCTATTCCACGGAACGATCTGCGTAACGATCCGGCGGCGCCGTGCCAGCTGCACGATGTGGTCGAGCTGTTCGGCCATTTCCTCCGGCGGGAGGACGGGATGGCGCAGCAACGACTCGTGCAGGATCGCCCAGTACTCCGGCTTCTTGTGGTCGTCCTCGAAGAGACGCGACCGTGCCAGCCGTGCGTTGATCTTCTCCTCCACCTCCTTGTCGGAGGCGCTCGGATGCGCCGCCAGAACCATCACCCGCGCGAATGCCGCAGTCTGCAGCAGTCCGGGGATGATGGTGGGGCACCACTCCTCGATCGACTCCGCGTGCTTCTCCGCCTCCAGGACCTTCTCGAAGTACCTGGCATGGCCGGCCATCCGCGCCTTCCGCACATCCTCACAGCGCCGCTCGAAGAACCCGTCGGTCTTCAGCACACGGTCCACATGGACGGCCATGTCCAACGGCATGCGCCGCTGTCCGCGTTCGATCTCGCTGAGGTAGCTCGGCGAGTAGTAGATGCCGTCGACGGTCGCCTGGAGGGTGAGGCCAACCTTCTCCCGCTTCCAGCGCAACTCGGAGCCGTAGAAGGCGGGGACACTCGCTGATCCGTCAACGTCCTTGCGTGCGGGCATTTTTCACCGTTCCACGGTTCTCGTGCCGTAAGGGAAATCCCTTCCAAGCTACGCCGCACCGCGGCACTCTGTGAGCAGTTCGTCACGATGCGCACAGGGAGAGAAGGCCCATGCTCAACCACGGCTACAACGAGATCGACGACGTGGACGACTGCACCGAGGCCCTCCGGGTCGCCCTCGCGGCCAACGGCATCACGCTGCCGTCGCTCGGGGTCGAGCTGCCGGCCTACGCGGGCAACTACCGCATCTCGCTCATCGTGCTCGGGAACTGCAATACCGCTACGGCCCGCATGCTGACGGATGCGCTCCGTAAGGCCGCCGCGCAATGACAGGCCCCGTGCCACCTCCCCCACAGAGGTGACACGGGGGTTCCAGTCTGACGCGCCAAGCGCCCCGGCTCCAGAGGAGGGGCCGCCTTGTTTCGTACGACATCCGGAAACACCCCCGCGGCCGTGCGACCGGCCCAGGGGCATGGCCATCAACCCCTCAGGAGGCTGACACGCATGACCGAGCTTATCCGAAGAATGTTGCTGATGGTGCTGGGTTGGTTACTTCCGGCACGCGGGCAGCATCGCGTGGCAGGCGGGAGCAGTACCGCCTGCACCGGGCCGCGCCATCCCGCTCCCTCCGTGCCGCCGGTGCGCCGGTTCCGCCGTCCCGCCGAGGTCCCGCTGCGGGGCGAGGACAGCTGCCTGATCAGGCCGTATCTGCTGACGGACGAGGAGTGGCAGCTGCGCCGCAAAGAGCGCGCACAGCGGCATCGGCGGTGGGACCTCTGGCTCGCCACGCACGGCATCGACAGCGGGCCGCACTGGATCCACGGGGTGGCGGTGGCGGAGCGATGAACAGGCAGCGGGACCCGAAAGACCGGAAGGACCGGGGGAACCAGGGGGACCAGAAGGGCCAGGACGCCAAACGCGATGAGCTGGAGGAGAGCGTGCGGCGGCTGAACCGGTGGTCCTCGGGCGGCGGCGGGCGGCGGTGAAGGTCAGTTCTTCTCGTACAGCGCCTCGATCTCCTTGGTGAAGTCGCGGGCGACGGCGCCGCGCCGGAGTTTCAGGGACGGGGTGAGGTGGCCGGTGTGCTCCGTGAACTCGACGGGGAGGACGGCGAAGCGGCGGATGGACTCGGGGCGGGAGACCAGGCTGTTGGCGTCGTCGACGGCGTGCTGGAGGTCGGCCAGGAGGCGGTCGTCGTGGACGAGTTCGGGGAGCGGCACGTTCTGTTTCTTGGTCATCTGGCGCCAGTGGGAGAGGCCGTCGGGGTCGAGGGTGATCAGGGCGGTGATGTACGGGCGGTTGTCGCCGAGGACCATGCACTGGCCGACGAGGGCGTGGGAGCGGAGGCGGTCCTCCAGGGGCGCGGGGGCGACGTTCTTGCCGCCCGTCGTGACGAGGATTTCCTTCTTGCGGCCGGTGATCGTGAGATAGCCGTCGGAGTCCAGGGCGCCGAGGTCCCCGGTGGGCAGCCAGCCGTCCTGGTCGGTCATCGGGGTGACGACCCCGCGTGCCGCGTCCCAGTAGCCGGCGAAGACATGGCCACCGCGCAGCAGGATCTCGCTGTCGTCGGCGATGCGGACGGCGCTGCCGGGGAGCGGCCAGCCGACGGTGCCGATACGGGGTCGCAGGGGCGGGGTGACGGTGGAGGCGGCGGTGGTCTCCGTCAGGCCGTAGCCCTCGAAGATCTCGATGCCGGCGCCGGAGTAGAAGGCGGCGAGGCGGTGGCCCAGAGGGGAGCCACCGCAGATGGCATAGCGGACCTTGCCCCCCAGGGCGGCGCGGATACGGCGGTAGACGAGGGGGTCGTAGAGCTTGCGGGCGGCCTTGAGGGCGAGTCCGGGGCCTGGGCCGGTGCCGTGTTCCTGGGCCTCGACGGCCTCTCCGTAGGAGCGGGCTATGCGGGCGGCGCGGTCGAAGGACGAGCCGCGGCCCATCTTCTCGGCGGTGGCGCGGCCGGTGTTGAAGACCTTCCCCAGGACGTAGGGGATGGCCAGGAGGAAGGTGGGCCGGAAGGTGGCGAGGTCGGCCAGCAGGTCGTCGGTCTGGATGCTGGGGGCGTGGCCGAGGCGGACGCGGGCGCGGAGGCAGCCGATGGCGACCATGCGGCCGAAGACGTGGGAGAGGGGGAGGAAGAGGAGGGTGGCGGCGGGTTCCGCGCTGACGGACGTGAAGACCGGGTGGAGGAGCTCGATGGAGTTGTCGACCTCGGCGAAGAAGTTGGCGTGGGTGAGGACGCAGCCTTTGGGACGGCCGGTGGTGCCGGAGGTGTAGATGAGGGTGGCGGGAGAGGCCGGGCCGGCGGTGGCGCGGCGCTCGTCGACCGCCTCGTCCGGGAGGTCGCGGCCGGCGGAGACGAGCTGGGAGACGGCGCCCGTGTTGAACTGCCAGAGGTGGTCGAGGGCGGGGAGTTCGGTGCGGATGCCGCTGATCAGGCGGGTTTCGTCGACGTTCTCGACGACGCAGGCGCGGGCGCCGGAGTCGTGCAGGATCCACTGGGCCTGGTGGGCGGAGGAGGTCGGGTAGATGGGGACGGTGACCAGGCCCGCGGCCCAGGCGGCAAAGTCGATCAAGGTCCATTCGTAGGTCGTACGGGCCATGATCGCGAGCCGGTCGCCGGGACGGAGGCCATGGGCGATCAGCCCCTTGGCGACCGCGCGTACCTCGGTGGCGAATTCCGCGGCGGTGATGTCGCGCCAGGCGCCGCTGGGTTGCTTACGGGCCAGGACGACGTCGGCGGGGGCTTCGGCGGCGTTTGCGAAGGGGAGGTCGCCGAGGGAACCGGTGGCGACGGGTGGGGCGAAGGCGGGGACGGAGGCCTCGCGGACGGTGCCGTTGAGGACGGTCTTCCGGGGCTCTACGAGGGTGGGGGCCGGGGCATTGGGGGCGGTTGCCGTTCCGGCGGTGACTGCGGTTCCGGGGGCTGCGCTTTCCTGGCTGAACACGTGCGGCTCCTCATTTCTTCCGCGAAATCTGGGAAATGGCGGCGCGTTCTGGCGGTAGGGGGCGCGTGCTGGCTGTGGGGGCGCGCAGAGGTCTAGGCGGGGCGTTCTCGGATGGCGGTGATTCCCTGGCCGCCCGCGGGGATGCGGCCGCTTCCCGCGGGGATGCGGCTGCCATCGGTCACCGCAACATGGCGTATCCGCCGGCCAGTTGGGGTGCCTACCGCCGGTCCCGCGGTCGGTCCTGCCGTCGGTCCGCCGGCAGCGCTCATCCTCGACCAACTCCTGACCCATCAGTAACCTTACTTCGAAGTAAATTTACGCGAGGACCAGGAGTTGGCCAATGCCCGATCGCTACCTTCGTCTCACCAATTCCCGCCCCGGCCACTTCCTCGCCCGTCGTCTCGGCCTGCCGCAGCCCACGCCGCTGCGCCGCTGGAGCCCCGAACGTCCCGGTCTGGACGGGCCCGTTCTGCACCTGACCGCCGGGAAGCCGCGCGATGGCGCGGGCGCCGTTCTCGCGCGCACGGGTCTCGCCGTGCATACGGCCTTTGCGGCCGGCGCCCGCTACGCCGCCGCCGTCCTGGACGCCACCGGGGTCGCCGACCTCGATGGCCTCCGGGAGGTGCACGCCGCGCTGCACCCCGTCGTACGGTCCCGGTCCCTGGACGATCACGCGCGGGTGGTCGTGCTCGGCAGCGAGCCGGATCCGCTCGACCACCATCAGGCGGCGGCTCAGCAGGGCCTGGAGGGGTTTGTCCGGTCCCTGGGGAAGGAGCTGGGGAAGGCCCGTACGGCCCAACTGCTGCGGCTGGCAGCGGAGTCGGGCGTTGCGGCGGAGGCTGCCGATGTGGCGGAGACGAGCGATGCGGCGGAGGCGCACGGTGTGGCCGATGCCGCCGATGCCGCCGATGCGGCCGAATCCACGCTGCGGTTTCTGCTCTCGCCCCGTTCGGCCTTCGTCAGCGGGCAGGTCATCGAGATCGGTGTCTCCCGGGCGGTTGCCCCCGGTGACTGGGCGCGCCCCCTGGCCGGCCGTACGGCCCTGGTGACCGGCGCCGCGCGGGGCATCGGTGCGGCGGTCGCCGAGACGCTCGCCCGTGACGGCGCGCAGGTCGTCTGCCTCGACGTACCGCAGGTGGAGGCCGATCTCACCGCCGTCGCCGACCGGCTCGGTGGCACCGCGCTCCCCTTGGACATCACCGCCCCCGACGCGGGCGCCCGTATGGCCGCCGCACTCCCCTCCCCCGGCCTCGACGTCCTCGTCCACAACGCGGGCATCACCCGCGACCGGCGGCTCGCCAACATGCCGGAGGAGCGCTGGAGCTCCGTCCTGGAGGTGAACCTCGGCGCGGTGCTCCGCACCACCGATCACCTCCTGGACGCGGGCGCGTTGCGCCGCGGCACCGGCCGCATCATCAGCACCGCCTCCATCGCCGGTATCGCAGGCAACGCCGGCCAGACCAACTACGCGGCCGCCAAGGCGGGCGTCATCGGCCTGGTCCGCTCGCTGGCGCCGCGCGCCGCCGCCGAGCACGGGGTCACCGTCAACGCGGTCGCGCCCGGTTTCATCGAGACCCGGATGACCGCCGCCGTACCGCTGCTGATCCGCGAGGCGGGCCGCCGGATGAGCTCGCTCGGACAGGGCGGCGCGCCCGTCGACGTCGCCGAGACCATCGCCTGGCTGGCGAGCCCCGCCTCCTCCGGCGTCAACGGCCAGATAGTCCGCGTCTGCGGGCAGAGCCTGTTGGGGGCCTGATGAGCGACGCGACCTGGAGTCCTCTGCGTGGCACAACGGTGGTGCTGCGCCGTCGGCCCCGTCTGCTGCCGGCCCTCGGCAAGGGCGTACTGACCGGCATCGGCAAACGTCCGCACCCGGACGCCGCGCCGCCGCCCACCCGCCTGGTCCTGCCCGCCGCCCGGATCGACGCGGCCCAGGTCGCGGCGTACGCCCAGGTCTGCGGCTTCCCCACCACCGGGCCGCTCCCCCTCACCTATCCGCACATCCTCGGCTTCCCGCTCGCCGCTCGCCTGATGGGCGCCCGCGCGTTCCCGCTGCCGCTGCTGGGGCTGGTGCACACCACCCTCGAGATCGAGCAGTACGCGGCGCTGGAAGCCGATGACCTGCTCGAACTTGCCGTGTACGCCGAGGGGTTGCGGGCGCACCGGCGCGGCACGGAGGTCGTGATGACGACGGAAGTGTGGCGGGCGGGGCGGCTGGTGTGGGTGGACCGCAGCGGCTATCTGGCGCGGCATGGGGCGGCGGACGGGCTATCAGGCCCTGTCGAGCCGGGGCCCGCCCCCGGTGAGGCGGCCGCCGAGCCCCTCCCCATACGGGCCGAATGGCCGCTCGCCGCCGACCTGGGCCGTCGCCACGCCGCCGTCTCCGGCGACTACAACCCCATCCACCTCCACCCGCTGACCGCCCGCCCGCTCGGCTTCCGCCGGGCGATCGCCCACGGCATGTGGAGCGCGGCCCGCTGCGCCGCGGAGGCCGTCCCGGCCGGGGCCGCGTCCGTACGCCTTATGGCCGCATTCCGCGCGCCGGTGCTGCTGCCCGGCACCGTGGCGTACGCGCAGGAGGACGCGCGCGACGGCACGGGCTGCGCCTTTCAGCTGCGGGGTGGGGGCGGCGCGGCCGAGCGGGTCCATCTCTTTGGGACGGTGGCCGCCTAGCTCACGCTTGGCCGCCGTCCTGCCGTCCATCCGTCCTGACGTCCTGCCTCCCCGCCGCCCCGCCGTGGATTGATCCCGCCAGGCCGTCGAGGACCCGCTGGAGCCCGTAGTCGAACTTCTCGTCGCGGATCTCGCGCATGTCCTTGCTGCGCAGGGCGGCGTACTGCTCCTGGAGCCGGGGGTGTCCCTGGGCGGCCTCTTCGGCGGCCGGCCAGAGGTGCTGCGTCCACTCCTGCTCGCTCTGGCCACTACGGGAGACCGTCGTCAGCCAGGAGGCCTCGCTGATGGTCATGCCGATGACGTACGCGGTGAGCGTGGACACGGCAAGGTCGGCCTCGCCCGTCGGGAGGCCCGCCTTCTTGAAGATCGCGAGCATGCCCTCGGAGGCCCGCATCACGTTCGGCCCGAGCTGGGACATCCCGACCTCGCCGAGCACCGAGGCCATCCACGGGTGCTTCAGTATCGTCGCGCGCAGGCTTTGGGCGCAGCGGGCGGCGAGGGGGCGCCAGGCCGCCGGATTCCCGGCCTTCGATGCGCCGGCCTCTGATACGTCGGCCCCTGGCACGTCGCCCCCCGGCACGTCGACCTCTGGTACGTCGATCTCGCCGTAGACCTCGTCCACGACCAGCTCGATCAGCTCGTCCTTGTTGGCCACGTGCGAATAGAACGACGTGGCTCCGGCGTTCAGGCGGGTCCCGAGGCGCCGCAGGCTCAGCGCACCGATCCCCTCCTCGTCGAGCAGGCGCACGGCCTCCGCCACGATCTGGTCCCGGCTCAGCGCGGGCTGCTCGCGCTTGCGGCGCTGCGGGCGCGTCCACACCGACGGGATCGGCTGCTTCTTGTCGACCGGCATGCGGCCCCTCTTTTCGGTGTCTTTTGCGACGTGCTGTGCGGCGCATGGGCGTCTCGCCGGCGCTTCCTCGGCGCCTCTTCGGCGCCTCTTCGGCTTGACGATCAGGGTAGCCCCAGCTCGTACGTTGTGCGCCCTTGCGAACAGTGTTCGGAGACCGTACAGTGTTCGACATGAGGCCGAACGGTGTTCGGTGTGACGCACATCGCTCGACCCGAATGAGGCGCCGCGCCTCCCCGGCCGCCCGGCCGGCAACCAACTACCGCACCAGCACCAGCTGTTGACCAACAAGGGGGAGATCACATGTCGCAGAACGGCACAGTGAATGAGGGCACGGACAGCAATGGCGTGCCCAACCAGGTCGCCACGGGATGGGACGTCACTCGCTGGCAGGCCAGGCTGGACGGGCTGCTGGCCACCCACCACGTGCCGGGAGCCGCCCTGGCCGTACTCGCCGGCGGGGAGATCCACGAGCTGGCCAGTGGGGTGCTGCACACGGGGACCGGGGTCGAGGTGACCACGGATTCGGTGTTCCAGATCGGGTCGGTCAGCAAGGGATACACCGCCACGCTCGTGGTACTGCTCGCGGAGGCGGGAAAGCTGGATCTGGACGCGCCGGTCGTGGACGTGCTGCCGGACTTCGCCGTCGCCGACCCGGAGGCCAGCCGGACGATCACCGTCCGACAGCTGCTCAACCACACCAGCGGCATCGAGGGCGACTATGTGAACGACACCGGCCGGGGCGACGACTGCCTCGCCCGCTATGTCCAGGGCGCCAAGAGCGTGGGCCTGACCAATCCGCCCGGCGTCACGATGTCCTACTCCAGCACCGCCTACAACATCCTCGGCCGCATCGTCGAGGTGCTCACCGGCAAAACCTGGGACGAGGCGCTCCAGGAGCTGATCTTCGCCCCGCTCGGGCTCGGGCACACCATGACGCTGCCGGAGGAGGTACTGCGCTTCCGCGCCGCGATGGGACACATGGGCGATCCGGGCGTGGACCCGGTGCCCACGCCGGTGTGGAACATGCTGCCCCGCTCGGCCGGACCGTACGGCGGGATCAGCGCCACCGCCGCCGATGTGGCCCGCTTCGCCCGGCTGTTCATCGACGGCGGTACGGCACCGGACGGCACCCGGGTGATGTCGGCCGAGGCCGTCGAGGCCATGCTCAATCGCGAGGTCGAGATGCCGGACCAGTGGTTTCTGGGCGCCCACTGGGGGCTGGGCTGGGGACTCTTCGAGTGGGACGGCGTACGCGGATTCGGCCACGACGGCAGCACCTTCGGGCAGCTCGCCTATCTGCGTGCCATCCCGGAGAAGGGCATCGCGATCGCGCTGCTGACCAATGGCGGAGGCGCCGCGCCGAAGGTCTTCGAGACGCTCTGCCGCGAGCTGACCGCCGAACTCGCCGGGGTGACCATGCCGGAGTTCGGGCCCGCGGACGAGGAACTGGCCGTCGACACGGCACCGTTCGTCGGCAGCTACCGGCGCGAGGGGTTCTTGATGACCGTCACCGACCGGCCCGCCGACGAGGGCGTGCTCCAGGTGAAGTACGAGGGAACCGACAGCCTGAAGGGCACCTTCGAGCCGCTCTTCTGGAATCTGTTCCCCGTTTCGGACACACCGTCCAAGACGGTGTTCGCCGGACGCCGGAACGCGAAGGACGGCTGGATACCAGTGGTGTTCTACGCCCTTCCGGGAGGCGCCCGGTACGTCCACTTCGGCGTACGGGCCACGGCCAAGGCCAAGGCGGCGGCCGAGGCCGCGTAGCGACGCCGGCGAGTGTGCGTCGTGACCGCCGAGTGAACTCCGTGGCCGTACCGGCCACAGAGTCCGCCGGCCGGCCCACCGGTGCGGCTGCCCCGCGCAGCCGCACCAGAACGGGACGACGGACCGGACGAGGGACCGGACGAGGGCGTGCGGGACCAGGGCGTGCGGGACGAGGCGGACCACAAGGAGGGAGCCCATACGAAGCACAACCGGAAGCGGCCCGCACGGGAAACAGCGCCGACGCAGCCAGACCGCCCAGACCCTACGCCCGGCGCTGGTCGGACACCGTGGGGCACCAGGCCAGGTCCACCGATCGGAACCACCGATCAGCACCACCGGCCAGAGCCGCCTATCAGAGCCATCGATCAGAGCCGCTGATCGAGGCCACCGATCAGGGCGGGCGCCAACTCCGCGGCGCCGGGCGGGCCCTGGGTCTCGGGAATTCGCCCGGCGCCGCCGGCGTCGGCTCTCGTCAGGCGCCCGGTGTCCAGCGCTCGCCGCCCATCATGCGGCCCAGGCCTGCCCAGGCGAAGTTCATCAGCGTGGCCGCGGAGTCCTTTGCCGACGGGCGCTCGCGTTCCACCGAAGTGCCTGCATTCGTACGGGAGTTGGCCCACTCGGCGAGCGACTCGGCCGCGCCGACCAGTGCATGGGCAAGGGCAGCCACCTCGCGGTCGGCCAGTTCCCCGGCGCAGCCCGCCTCCTTGGCGGCCGCTCCGATCAGACCCGTAACGAACTCCACGATCTCGGCCCGCATCGCGGCCACTTCAAGGGCGAACGGCTCACCGTGCGTACGCGCCTGCTGGTGCAGCACCGCCCATCCGTCCGGATATTCGGCGGTGTGCGCGAAGAACCCCTTCAGCCCGCTCCACAGCTGCCGGTCGGCCGACGCCTCGGGCTCGACGGCCGCCGTCACGGACTCCACGAGCGCCGCCGACTCCCGCCGTATGACCGCAGTGAACAGCTCGTCCTTGGAATTCAGATAGAGATAGACCAGCGGCTTTGAAACCCCGGCGGCCTCCGCGATCTCATCCATCGAAGCTGCCCGGTAGCCGCGCCGGGCGAACGTCCGTACCGCCGCGTCCAGCATCTGCTGCTCCCGGACCGCCCGCGGCACCCGCTTGCTCTTCACAGCACTCACGCCGAATATCCCTCCATCCCGCCCCTTTACTGCAAAGTAAGTTTACGATCTTCGCCACCCGCACCTCGCTCCTTGACACGTTCGCGCCATGACGAGACGATACGTCTCGTCATGGGAGTTCGAGCTCGCGCTCACCACGCCCCTCCCCTCCCTCCATCCCCACGAACAGGACCGACCGTGCAGCAGTTCCTCAACTCCTCCACCCCCGGCATCCGCTTGTGGACCGAACAGCGCGGGTCCGCCGACGCGCCCCCGTTGCTTCTGGTCATGGGCGCCCAGGCGACCGGCGTCGGCTGGCCGGAGCCGCTGGTGGACGCGCTCGCCGAGCACCACCGGGTGATCCGCTACGACCACCGCGACACCGGCCGCTCCAGCTGGCCGTTCGAGGAGCGGCCGTATCACATCGCCGACCTCGCCGCGGACGTGGTCGCCGTCCTCGACGGGCTCGGCATCGAGCGGGCGCACCTCGTCGGCCTGTCTCTCGGCGGCATGCTGTCCCAGATGGTGCTCGCCGACCACCCCGACCGGTTGATCAGCGCCACCCTCATGGGCACCAGCGCCCTCAGCGCCACCCCCTACACCCTCCCCGACGGCACGACGGTCCCGGTCGACGAGCTGCCCGGCATCGCGCCCGAGGTCCTGGAGATGTGGGCCCGCCCCGTCGAGGACCATGGGCTGGAAGCGGAAGTGGAACGCCGTATCGCACAGTGGCGGGTACTCGCCGGTGACCACCTTCCCTTCGACGCCGACTACTTCCGCGCCTTCGAGCACCGCGTCATCGAGCACACCGGCCACTACCGCGTCGGCACCGCGCATGGCCGCGCCCATCACGACGGCATGCTCCGTACCGACGCACTCGCCAAGAACCGGGTCCCCACCCTCGTCATCGCCGCCCCCGCCGAACCCGTCTTCCCGCCCCCGCACCCGCAGCACCTCGCCCAGGCCGTCGGCAACGCCCACCTCGTCGAGATCCCGGGCATGGGCCACGCCCTCCCTGCGGCCGTCCACGCCCCGCTGGCCGCCGCGATCCTGGCGCATACGGGCGCGGCGCAGACGAATACGGCGGAGACGGGTACGGCGCAGACGGGTTCGGGCGCGACGGTCTGAGCCCACGGCGTCGCGGGGCCCGGAGGCACCCTCCCGACACCCCCGGCACCACAGCCGTCCCCACCTCCTGACCCGAAGGCCCGACGGCGCGGCCGGGCCCGCAGGAACGCCACCCGGATCACACGGCCCAGGGGCTCCCGCCACAGGCAGATCCCCGCCACACGTCGACTACAGCGGTGGCGCCCCAGGACATACGACGGCGCCCCCGCAGCCATCCGTACTGGACGTGATGGCTACGGGGGCGCCGTCCCGTGCGCTACGGGCCTCAGCTCGCGGCGGCCCCGGCGGGCACCGGCGCCGGCTCGGCCTCGGCCCGACGGCTCGACCGCCGCCTCGGGCACCGTCTCGGCCGACGTCTCGGGCACCGTCTCGGCCGACGTCTCGGGCACCGTCTCGGCCGACCTCTCGGGCACCGTCTCCGTCTCGCCGATGCGGATGCTGGTCGCGGTGGCGAAGGCCTCGCAGTCTAGGACGGACCTTCCGCCGCACGTTCTGCCATTCGGCCGAGGTGGGCGCCAATGGTGAGAGGGGCTGCGGCAAGGTCACCGTCGCTACGACTGGATCGAAGCCCGCGTGAACGAGGTGGTGGAGGCAGCTTTGCAGCTTCGCAGGCCCCAGCCCCAGGCCGCGCCCACCGAGGACCTTTCGGAAGAGATCAAGGTCTTGGAGGAGCGCATCCGTGGACTGCGTGCCCGGTGGAAGAAGGGCGAGATGGAGGACGAGGACTACTTTGACTCGCTGTCTCACCTCCGCAGCGAGCTGCAAATGCTGCGTACACGGGAAGCGGCATCCGTCGTCAAGGAGGCGCGCACCGAGACCGACGCGCTGGCGGTGTGGAGGGACGAGGACATGCAGAACCTCGAACGCCGCAGGGCCATCGTTGCGAGCGTGATCCAAGAATGCGAGGTCTTCAGTGTCGGCAGGGGGCGCAAGAAGCCCCCCGAGCCGGACTCGATCAAGGTTTGGCCAGTGGCCGCCGAGCGGGATTAGGGCACGCCGCCCACTCCCCGGCATGCCGACGCCCCGTCACTATGGCGGTGACGGGGCGTCCATCTGCGCCCATGCGGGATAAGGCGTCAGGTCACTCTCGGTGCAGCCCCCGAGCGAACGCGATGATCACGTCTCTGCCTAGCCGAAGGCCGAGATGGCCGGGGATGTCCAGAAGGTCACAGTCGGCCCGTAGGAGCCGTCCTCCTCGTCGCTCACCTCGACCGCGATCTCCCGGTCGGGGTAGCGCGCGGACAGAACTCCCTGCCAGCACTCCCCCAGAGCCAGCGCGAGTTGGGGCAGTTCCTCCCCGAGTTGATCGTCCTCCGTCAAGGGAGTGTTGCTGAAAACGGCCCACAACTCGACGTGGTTGACGACGAGTTCGATACGCCGCCGATCGTCCTGCAGGTTCGTGAACCAGTCGTCGACAGTGCCCTGACTGAAGTTTTCCTTGAGGAACACGCAGCCGCGGTACTCGACCGTCCCGGGGCAGAACAGCCACGCTGCGGCCAGGACGAAACGCAGGCCACCCTCGAAGTCAAGGTAGTTGTCCGGTGAGAGGTCCTCGTCCTTCCAGTCAGTGCGCCATTGCCTGAAGAACACCGGCAGCTCACGCTCGGACCACACCGGTTTACTGCTGCTCACGGGATCTCCCAAGGGAATGCGGCACGCGCCTTCCTTGATGGGCGCACGAAGATTTCACCAGTCTTCGGATGGGGATTATGCATATATTCTACGACATGCGCCGTTTCCACCCCGCCATGCGAATCACCCTCCAAGTTTACACGCTTCAAAGGCCGCCCTTCGGAATCGTAAGTTGTATAGTTGCTTACTTTTCCGGACTCCGGATTGGCCTTATAGAGGGTTCCGTTTTCGGACCGTCCTCCACTGGCAGATTGTTCGCTGCGCGACCACCGGTGCCCTTTTGTACTGCTGACGGTTATTAATGAGCTCGGACGCTTGCCGCTGTTCGGAGCCGCCGACGCCACGCCCTTCGCTGTTCCTCTGTAGAGGTTCGACCGCGGAGTCGCTTGTGGCGTGCCGGGCAAGGTCCGTGGCGCCGGCACCTGCCATGCCGACGCCCGTGGCAATCCCGGCAGCGGAGACAGCGTTGAGCGGTACTCCAGCGACAGCACCGAGGCCTGTGGCGTCCAGGGCAACGCCGAGCCCTTCACCGCCGGCGCTGACCCCGGCAGGGCTATGCCGCCGAGCAATGCCACACTGTCGCCCGGATGCTGGATCATGGCGTTTCCGAAGGAGGCAAGGTCGGTGAGAACGGTCATACCTCCGTCCACCGGCCCTTCACCCACATCGCTGAAGAAGTCGCCGACCTCGGGCCAGAATCCCGGGCGCTCCGGGGCGGATTCTGTGGCTTTCTTCACCAGCGTGACCGCGGTGTGCCCCGCGCTTTCCACATTGCCCATGGAAACGATCACGGAAGGCGTCGCCGGCTTTGCCACGCCAGCCATCCTCGGTGTCGATTTTCGCCAGCCCTTTGCCGGCCTCTATGAGTACATCACCGTAGGCGAGCAGAGACTGTGCAGTCGTGGTCAGAGCATCCGGTGCGTCAGGGACAAGCTCGCGGGGATTCGACGTCTCACCAAGGTGGGCCATCAGGACGCCCCCGGGTCTGTTCCGGATGAGGACTGAAGAATGCCCTTGGCTGAGATGGGGATGTGTTGCTCAGCCCTTTCATCGCTCTTGACGCAGTGGTTCAGCCGGTCGGAGACCTCTGCTCCGTCAGAGGCCAGGTGTGAGACGCCGATGTTCCACCGATCACAGAAATCGACGACTGCTGCGGCCAGTTCGCCGTGTCCGAAGGCGTCCGACCTCAGCTCCGCGGTCCTGTCCTGGATTGTGGCGCGCCCCGACGGCATTCAGACGGACCGGCCCGCCTCCCAACGCGTCGGCATGCGCGACGTCAAAGCGATCCGGGCGGCCGCCGAGATATTCATGCAGCTCGACTTCAAGTTCGGCGGTGGCCACGGCCACAGGGCTCTACGCCACTACTTCCGCCACGAGGTCCTGCCACTGCTCAGCGCCGGCTACAGCGAACGCGTCGGCACGGCACTGTTCGGCGCCGCTTCCGAAAACTCGCAGTTGCCCGGATGGACCCCGTACGACTCCGGGAACCACGGTCTCTCGCACCGCTACCTGACATCGACGTGGCGCCGTCCCAGGTCATCGACGACCGCGTGTTCGGCGCCCGCATTCTCGGCAACCTCAGCCATCAGGCGAACTGTCTCGGCAACCACGCCCAGGCGATCCAATTCGCCCGCGCCGCCGTCGAGGGCGCCAAGGGCCGAGCCACCCCACGCGCAATGGCGAACTACTCCGCGATGGAGGCTCGCGCCTACGCCAACGCGGGCGACTCCATCGGCGCCGGCCGAGCCATGAACGCAGCAGAACGCCACGTCGAACGCGCCGACACAGGCGAAGACCCGGAGTGGCTCGGCTACTTCAACTCCGCAGAACTCAAGGGTGAACTCTGCCACTGCTTCCGCGACCTGAAGATGCGCCGCGAGTCGATCGAGGCCGCACAACGAGCGGTCGACGAAACCGACCCGGAGTATGCCCGCACCCTGGGGTTCTGCCGGATGGTTCTCGCTCAAAGCCAGTTGCTCAACGGCGAGCTGGAAGGCGCCGTGCAGACCGCAAGCCTCGCTGTCGACGGCAGGGACACGCTCCAGCCGTCCCGCTTCCAGCGCTACGTCACCGACTTCCAGAAGGAGGTCAGCATCCACGCGGCGAACCCCTCCGGTGCTGCTTTCCATGACCAGGTGCGCGATGCCCTGGGCCGCCTGGACGACGAGTAGCAGCGAGTAGCAGCCAGTAAGGCGTGTCCGACGGTCGTGTGACGGCATACGTCTTTCACGGCACGGTCACACTCGCCGCGATGCGGCTCTGGCTTCGCCTGTGACCTGCCCGTCTCCCAGCTCACGCATCGTAATTCTCGTCGAACGTATCCCGACGATCTTGCTCCTCCTGCTGCTCCCGGAGCCTTCTTTCCCAGTCCTGCTGTCCGCGCTGCGATGCCTCGTCCTGTGCGCCCTGCTTGGCCTTCTCTGCCTTGTCCTTGGCCTTCTCTGCCTTGTCCTTGGCCTGCTGCGCCTTTTCGTTGAACTGGTCCTTGGCGCCCATGACTGGTCCTCCTAGACAGGTGACACTGATCTCAGACTGGCGCAGACCGCCTCAGCTCGCATCCGGGCTCCGGCATAGCGCGTCCCCTCCCTCAACGCGGCGCGCCAGAATGGCCCCTCCCCAACAGTCACGGGCTTTCCCACGCCGTCCCTGCTCGTCTTTTGATCAGCCGGACACGCCTTAGCAGCTACCGGGGGCGCCAGTCCCGAGGACCGTCATCATTCCGAAGGCCCGCGATGCGCCGCCGGTACTCGGCCGCGGTCGCTTCGTCCTCCTGCACGTTCCGCATGAGCCACGTCGTCATGCCGAACTCCTGGAGCCCGCGCAGCGTCTCGTACCCGTGCCGGTCTGCCGGGGTGGAAGCCCCAGAGCAGCATGTTGGGCTGGTCTTGCCCCCATTTTCATGCTCCCGCCCCACCGATCAAAGTCTCCCCAAAGCCTCTCTGGCGGTCCGCCGGCTCAGGTGACAAGCCGAAAGGCCCCTCGCATATCCACTCAACCTCTGAGTGGATATGCGAGGGGCCTCCTTGCTGCGGCAGAGGCGTTCTAGGAGCCTGCGGCACCGCCCACTGACGACGCTCCGGCAGGCCGACCGAACTCAGTACGGCGGCTGCCTCAGCCGCATCGGCATCGCAGGACGAGCTCAAGTCAGGCAGCAGCCGGCGCCGGGATCTTCTCGTCCACAGCATCAGCGGCGGCCGAGTCCAGGCTGATGCTCTTGGCGCCGTTGAACGCCTCGCGATCGAGGATTCCCTCACGCGCGGCCACGAGCAATGTGCATACGGATTGTCCAGCAACGTTGGTGGCCGTACGCATCATGTCCAGGATCGGGTCGATGGCCATCAGCAGACCGACGCCCTCCAGGGGGAGGCCCAGGGTGGAGAGGGTCAGCGTCAGCATGACCGTTGCGCCGGTCAGGCCGGCGGTGGCGGCGGAGCCGATGACGGAGACAAAGGCGATCAGGATGTAGTCGCCGATGCTCAGGTGGACGTCGAAGATCTGGGCGATGAAGATCGCGGCGATCGCCGGATAGATCGAGGCGCAGCCGTCCATCTTGGTCGTCGAGCCGAACGGCACCGCGAAGGAGGCATACTCGCGCGGCACACCGAGGCGCTCGGTGACCTTCTGGGTGACCGGCATGGTGCCGACCGAGGAGCGGGAGACGAAGGCCAGCTGGATGGCGGGCCAGGCGCCGCGGAAGAACTGGAGCGGGTTGACCTTGGCGACGGTCGCGAGCAGCAGCGGGTAGACGCCGAACATCACCAGGGCGCAGCCGATGTAGACGTCGACGGTGAAGGTCGCGTACTTGCCGATCAGGTTCCAGCCGTACGTCGCGATGGCGTTGCCGATGAGGCCGACGGTGCCGATCGGGGCGAGGCGGATGACCCACCACAGGGCCTTCTGGAGCAGGTCGAGGACCGAGCGGCTGATGTTCAGGACCGGCTCGGCCTTCTCGCCGAGCTGGAGGGCGGCGATTCCGGCGACGGCCGCCATGAAGACGATCTGCAGGACGTTCAGCTCGGTGAACGGCGTGATGATGTCCGTCGGGACGATGCCTGTCAGGAAGTCGATCCAGGAGCCGGCGTGGTCGGGGGCCTTGCCGTCCTTGGGGGTGAGGCCGGTGCCCGCGCCGGGGTTGGTGAGCAGGCCGATCGCCAGGCCGATCGCGACGGCGATCAGCGAGGTGGCCATGAACCACAGCAGGGTGCGGGTGGCGAGCCGGGCGGCGTTGTTGACCTGCCGCAGGTTGGTGATCGACACGAGGATCGCGAAGAAGACCAGCGGGGCGACGGCCAGCTTCAGCAGCTGGACGAAGAGGTCGCCGACGTGCTGCAGCGTGGACGTGAGCCAGCCGATGTCACCGCTCTTGGCGACCCAGCCGAGCAGCACGCCGAGCGCGAGACCGGCCAGGATCTGGACCCAGAACGGGACCTTGGGTATTCGGGAGGACTTGGGGGCCGCCGAGGCAGGCGTGGCCTGGGCAGACGGGGACGAGGACAACGGACACACTCCGGTAAGGGCGGGGAAGCTTCGGGGACGGCGTGCGGAAAGCGCCAGGAGGTCCGTACGTACTGCCAGGATCTCCGGCCGCTGGATGACGGGGTGGTCAGACGCGGCAACAGGCCGCGGACATACAGCGGCAAAGATCGACGTGCAGGCGCGCCACGAGCGGAACGCTCATGGGGAACGGGGGCGCGGCTGCTGTCTTCATGACCAGAACGTTAACACTTGAACTTTGAGGAACCCAAAGAAAATCTTTGGGAGGGGGAGGTTCCGCGGATCCGCGGCGCAAGCGGCGGAAAGGGAACAAAAAGCGGCAGGCGCCCGGCAGTTGGGGAGTTCCCCACCGCCGGGCGCCTGCCGCTCAGGACGTGGTGTGAGGCGTCTTACACGCCGTCCTCCTGGCTCCGGCTGGCCGCGAGGCGCTCGCGCTGGCGGTCCACCTTGGCCACGATCTGCTCGGACATCGCATCCCGCTGCTTACGCAGCAGCACAAAGCTGAGCGGCGCGGAGATCACGATGGCGAGCAGCAGCAGCCAGACGAAATTGGAGCTGCCGACGCCGAGCGGAATGATCCGGAAGTAGGCCAGCACCCACACCACGGCGAACGAGGCAAGGAAAAGGCCGATGCGAAGAGCGGTGTAGCGGAACGTGGCGAACTGGGGGCTACTCACGGACGGGACCTTCTTCTCAACAGCAACCGAAAGGGTCTGCTGCCAGTGAAGCACAGCGGCCCAGGCGATCTTCCGCAGCCCCGTCGCACCCGGCGCCCCGCTCATCCCAGCTCGAGCCACATCGTGATGTCGTCGCGGACGTCGTCCGCCGCGACCTTTATGGCGCCCGGGACGCGGCCGACCTCCTTGTAGCCGCAGGAAGCGTAGAACCGCTCAATCCCCATGCCGCCTCGGCAGGTGAGGCGGATGCCCTCGATCCCGTCGAGGGAGCGGGCCGCGTCCGCGGCCGCCGCCATCAGGTCGCGGCCGTATCCCCTGCCCTGGTGCCTGGGGTGGACCATCACGGTGTAGAGCCAGACCCAGTGCCGCATCAGGCGGTGGCTGTTGTGGGCGAGGAAGGCCGTCGCGGCGACGGCGCCCTCCTCGTCGTACCCCACAAGGAGCCTGGTGCGCCGCTCACTCATGGCCGTGAGGTGCTTCAGCCACTCGGGCCGGATGTCGTTGGGCGTGACGGGTGGCACGAAACCGACGGCGCCGCCCGCGTTGGTGACATCGGCCCACAGCGCGAGGACGCCGTCCCTGAGCGCCGGACCGCCCTTGGGGTCCAGCTCGCATATGAGCGCCATGCGGCCGGTCAGAGGCGCATCGGCTGCGGGGCCTCGCGGCGGTCCGGGTCGGGGCCCGGGTACTCGCGGATGGCCTCGTAGCGGGTGTTGCGCTCGACGGGGCGGAAGCCGGCGTCGCGGATCAGGTCGAGCAGGTCGTCGCGGGTGAGCTTGTTCGGCGTGCCGTAGTTGTCCGCGTCATGCGTGATCTTGTACTCGACGACCGAGCCGTCCATGTCGTCCGCGCCGTGCTGCAGCGCGAGCTGGGTGGTCTGCAGGCCGTGCATCACCCAGAAGCACTTGATGTGCTGGACGTTGTCGAAGAGGAGGCGGGAGACCGCGAAGGTCTTGAGGGCCTCGGCGCCGCTGGCCATGGTCGTACGGGCCTGGAGCTTGTTGCGGACCTTGCCGTCCTGCATGTCGACGAAGTCGTGCTGGTAGCGCAGCGGGATGAAGACCTGGAAGCCGCCGGTCTCGTCCTGGAGTTCACGGAGACGGAGAACGTGGTCGACGCGGTGGCGGGGCTCCTCGATGTGCCCGTAGAGCATGGTCGAGGGGGTCTTGAGGCCCTTTTCGTGGGCGAGGCGGTGGATGCGCGACCAGTCTTCCCAGTGGGTGCGGTGGTCGACGATGTGCTGCCGGACCTCCCAGTCGAAGATCTCGGCGCCGCCGCCGGTCAGCGACTCCAGGCCGGCCTCGATCAGCTCGTCGAGGATCTCGGAGGCGGTCAGCCCGGAGATGGTCTCGAAGTGGTGGATCTCGGTGGCGGTGAAGGCCTTGAGGGAGACCTGCGGGAGGGCTTCCTTGAGGGCCTTGAGGGAGCGCGGGTAGTAGCGCCACGGGAGGGTGGGGTGCAGGCCGTTGACGATGTGCAGCTCGGTGAGGTTCTCGCCCTCCATCGCCTTGGCCAGGCGGACGGCCTCCTCGATGCGCATCGTGTACGCGTCCTTCTCGCCCGGCTTGCGCTGGAAGGAGCAGTAGGCGCACGACGCGGTGCACACATTGGTCATGTTGAGGTGACGGTTGACGTTGAAGTGGACGACGTCGCCGTTCTTGCGGGTGCGTACCTCGTGGGCGAGGCCGCCCAGCCATGCCAGGTCGTCGGACTCGTAGAGGGCGATACCGTCCTCGCGGGTCAGCCGCTCCCCGGCGTGGACCTTCGCCTCCAGCTCGCGCTTGAGGCCCGCATCCATAGACGCAGCCATCCCGTCGCCTCCCAGTGTCCCGGACACGTCCGTGCCGTATCCGTTGCCGTATCCGTGCCGCTTTCGGTGCCTTTCGATGCCGAAAAAACGGCTTCGCCGAGCCTACTCCCCCCTTGTCCGGGCGGGCCGGAGGCCCCTTGCGCCGGGCGGACGGAGGCCTCTCGACACGTCCCGTCCGCCCGCGCTTCCCTGCCGGCGGCCGGCTCTACTCGGCCTCTTCGGGCAGCTCGCCGACCCGGTTCTCCCACTTGGTGGAGAGCACGATCGTGGTCCGCGTACGGGAGACGCCCCGGGTGCCGGACAGCCGCCGGATGGTGCGTTCCAGGCCGTCCACGTCGCCCACCCGCACCTTGAGCATGTACGAGTCGTCGCCGGCGATGAACCAGCAGTCCTCGATCTCGGCAAGGTCCTTGAGCCGGCGCGCCACGTCCTCGTGGTCGGCGGCGTCCGAGAGGGAGATGCCGACCAGCGCGGTGACGCCGAGCCCGAGGGAGGCGGCGTCGACCGTGGCGCGGTAGCCGGTGATCACGCCGGCCGCTTCGAGGCGGTTGATCCGGTCCGTGACGCTGGGCCCGGAGAGGCCCACGAGCCGGCCGAGCTCGGCGTACGAGGCCCTGCCGTTCTCGCGAAGTGCCTGGATGAGCTGCCTATCCACCGCGTCCATGCCCTCAAGCCTTCCAATCTTTACGCATTTTCGTGTTCTGCATGTAGAATCTAAGGCATACAGGGCCTCAGAGCCTGCGAATCTTTCGAGCCTTCCGGTTCGAAACGTTCAACGATCAGCGTCCACCAGCGACGACCCGCAAGATGACCTTCAACAGGAGCAGTCACCGTGTACTCGATCGAGATGGCCTACGCCCGCATGCGCGAGCTGCAGGACCAGGCCAATCGTTCACGTGCCCACAAGGAAGCGGCCCCGCGGGCCCGGCGCCTCTTCGGCCGCGCCGCCGCAGCCAAGAAGCGCTAGAGAGCTAGGACGGGTCCGGGGCCTCCTCCTTGGAGCCTCCCCGCAGCTCCCCCTCCCAGCGCCGGTACAGACCGTGCGGCACCTCTGCCGCATCGAGCACCCGGCCCGCGACGAAGTCCACCAGATCCTGGATGTGCGTCGCCCCCGCATAGAACGCCGGAGAGGCGGGCAGCACCACGGCGCCCGCCTCGTCCAGCGCCACCAGATGCTTCAGCGTAGGTCCGTTCAGCGGAGTCTCCCGCACCGTGACCACCAGTGGGCGGCGCTCCTTGAGCGTCACGCTCGCCACCCGCTGCAGCAGATCCTTCGAGAGCCCGAGCGCCACCCCGGCCACACACGCCGTGCTCGCCGGGACGATCAGCATCCCCTTGACGGGATACGAACCGGACGACGGGCCGGCCGCCAGATCCGCGGCCGGCCAGTACCGCACATCCGCCAGCTTCTCCTCGGTCACCGGGAACGTCCCCGGCTTGCCATCCGCCCCGAGCGCCAGCCATTCGCGCAGGTCGGAGCGCCAGTGCGCATCCCGGAAGGCGATGCCGGTCTCGTCCAGCAGCGTCAGCCGCGACGCCCGGCTGACGATGAGATCCACCGCCTCCCCCGCGGCGACCAGCCCGCGCAGTACGGACGCGGCATACGGCGTTCCGGACGCGCCGGAGATCCCCACGACCCACGGACGGCGGCGGCCGGGGCCCGGATTGCTGGTGTTCCTGGTGTCGTTGTGCGGCGGCTCCACAACTCGAGCCTATCCGGCGGAACCATTGACGCCGTCACGACCGTTCTTACCTGTGCGCCCCTCGCGCAGCCCGCCGAGGGCCGCCCCACCGGGGGACGAGAAGGGACGGCCGGAAGATGACCGCACGCGCGAAGCCCGCGATCTGCCTGATGCTGATGCTCGGCTGGGTCGTGCTCCTGTGGCTGCTGGAGGGCCTCGACTTCGTGACCGGGGGCGCCCTGGACACCTTCGGTATCCAGCCGCGCGACCCCGCCGAGCTGGTCGACATCGTCCCCGCCGCCTTCATGCACTTCGGCTTCGGCCACCTGGTGGCCAACACCCTGCCGCTGCTGCTGCTCGGCTTCGTCGCCGCGCTGCGCGCGGGCATACGCCGGTTCCTCGGTGTCGTCCTGCTGATCGTCCTCGCCAGCGGGCTGGGCGTCTGGCTGACCGCCGCGACCGGCAGCAACACCGCGGGGGCCTCCGGCGTCGTCTTCGGCCTCTTCGGCTATCTGCTGGTGCGCGGCTTCATCGAACGCAAGCTCCTCGACATCGGCATCGGGGTACTGGTCGGCGCGGTGTACGGCTCCATCATCTGGGGCGCGCTGCCGACCGACGGCCAGATCAGCTGGCAGGGGCATCTGTTCGGGCTGATAGGCGGGGTGGTCGCGGCCTTTGTCCTGCGCGGGCGCCCGCGTTCGGTCGCTGCCGCTGCCACCGTCCGAGCCGTCCCGTAGTCTCACCGGGACGGAAACCGTCGGCTGCCGCGGTCAGTTGACGCCATCGCGGCGGCGGACGACAGCAGCGGCGACACGGGGTGAGCAGAACATGTCCGACTATTACCAGTCCGGATACGGGCCGCAGGGCGGTGGTCCTCAGCAGCCGTACGGCGGCCAGCCGGGCTGGGGGACCGATCCCTCAGCGAGCGGCTACGGCTACCCGGCCGGCCCCGCCTACCCGTCCCCTCCCGCCTACCAGCAGCCCGGCCCCGGCTATCAGCAGCCCGGCTACGGCCCCCAGATGCCCCCGCCCTCGCAGCGCCCCGCGATGTGGTCGCACCTCGGGGCGCTGCTGACCGTCATCCTGGGCTCGGGCCTGTGCTGCGGCCTCGGCGGCTTCCTCGGCTGGGTCGCCCCGCTGTCCATCCGCAACAGCGCCCGCAACCAGCACGACCCCTACGTCCGCCACCACGCCACCCAGGCCATGAACTTCGGCTTCACGCAGGCGATCGTGGCGTTCCTCGGAGTGGTCCTGTTCTTCGTCAGCGGCCTGACCTTCGACGCCCTCGCCGATGAGGGCCAGAAGGCCGGCGACGGTGTGGCGGTCCCGATCCTGACCGTCATGGGCATCATGGGCGCGTATGCCATATCCGGCATGGTCTGCGCCATCATCGGCGCGGTGAAGGCGAACAGCGGCGAGCTGTGGACCTACCCGCGGCTGATCGCCTGGCCGATGGCCAGAGCCTGACCCCGTACGGGAAGCCGGCTCCCGTACGAGCCCGTTGTCCCGTCAGGCCGCCGGGCCGTCAGGCCGTCAGGCCACGGACCAGCAGGTCCAGCAGCGCGCAGACGAACAGCGCGATGCCGATGAAGCCGTTGACCGTGAAGAAGGCCCGGTTGAGCCGGGACAGGTCGTGCGGGCGGACGATGGTGTGCTCGTAGAGGAAAGCCGCGACCACGATCACCAGGCCGGCCCAGAAGAAGATCCCGGCGCCGGTGGCCAGCGCGTACCAGACCAGCAGGGCCGTGGTGACGGCATGGCTGGCGCGGGCGCCGTGCAGCGCCGCCGGGATGCCGAAGCGGGCGGGGACGGACTTCACGCCGTGCGCCCGGTCGGCCTGGACATCCTGGCAGCCGAAGATCAGGTCGAAGCCGCCGATCCAGACGCCGACCGCGAGACCGAGGATGACCGCGTCCCACGACCAGGTCCCGCTGATCGCGATCCAGGCGCCGACCGGCCCCATCGCCTGCGCGAGGCCGAGGATCGCATGCGGGAAATTGGTGAAGCGCTTGCCGTACGGATAGACCACCATCGGGATCACGGCGATGGGGGCGAGGGCCAGGCACAGCGGGTTGAGCAGCGCCGCCGCGCCCAGGAAGATCACCACGGCGACCAGGGCGCCGGTCCACGCGGACTTCACCGTGACCGCGCCGGTGACCAGCTCGCGGGTCGCGGTGCGCGGGTTCCGGGCGTCGATCTCGCGGTCGATGATGCGGTTGCAGGCCATCGCGAACGTCCGCAGTCCGACCATGGCGATGGTCACCAGCAGCAGCCGGCCCCAGTGGATGCTCCTGTCCCACTGGAACATCGCGGTGAGCGAGGCGATATAGGCGAAGGGCAGCGCGAAGACCGAGTGCTCGATCATCACGAGGCGGAGAAAGGCCTTGGTCCGGCCCGGCTGCGGGACCACTGCGGCGGCGGAGGCGGTCACAGCCCGTACTCCTTCCAGCGGCGGTCGACCAAGGCGGCCGTCCGCGGGTCGGACTCGACCATGTTCGGCCAGCCCCCGTCGCGTGTGTAGCCCTCCTCGGGCCACTTCTTCGTCGCGTCGATGCCCGCCTTGCCGCCCCAGAACTGCTGGTAGGAGGCGTGGTCGAGGTGGTCGACGGGGCCCTCGACGACGGTCAGGTCACGGGCGTAGTCGGTGTTGCCGAGCGCCCGCCAGGAGACCTCGTGCAGGTCGTGGACGTCGCAGTCGGCGTCCACCACCACGATCAGCTTGGTCAGCGACATCATGTGCGCGCCCCAGATGGCGTGCATGACCTTCTGGGCGTGCTTGGGGTACTTCTTGTCGATCGCGACGATCGCGCAGTTGTGGAAGCCACCGGACTCGGGGAGGTGGTAGTCCACGATGTCCGGGACGATGATCTTGAGCAGGGGGAGGAAGAAGCGCTCCGTCGCCCGGCCCAGCGGACCGTCCTCCGTCGGCGGGCGGCCCACCACGATCGACTGCAGGAGCGGGCGCCGCCGCATCGTCACACAGTCGATCGTCAGCGCGGGGAACGGCTCCTGCGGCGTATAGAAGCCGGTGTGGTCGCCGAACGGGCCCTCGGGCAGCATCTCCCCGGGCTCCAGCCAGCCCTCGATGACGACCTCGGCGTTGGCCGGGACCTGCAGCGGGACGGTCTTGCAGTCGACCATCTCGATCCGCTTGCCCTGGACGAAGCCCGCGAAGAGGTACTCGTCGATATCGCCGGGCAGCGGCGCGGTCGAGGCGTAGGTCACCGCCGACGGGCAGCCGAAGGCGATGGCGACCGGCAGCTTCTCGCCGCGCTTGGCGGCGACCTGGTAGTGGTTGCGGCTGTCCTTGTGGATCTGCCAGTGCATGCCGATGGTGCGCTTGTCGTGGCGCTGGAGGCGGTAGAGGCCCAGGTTGCGCACGCCCGTCTCGGGGTGCTTGGTGTGCGTCAGGCCCAGGTTGAAGAAGGAACCGCCGTCCTCGGGCCAGGTGAACAGCGCCGGAAGCCGGTCGAGGTCGACCTCGTCGCCCTGGAGCACGACCTCCTGGACCGGCGCGCTCTCGCCCTTGACCTTCTTCGGCGGGACATGCGTCATCCCGGCGAGCTTGCCGAACGCCTCCCGCACCCCGACGAAGCCCTGCGGCAGCTCCGGCTTGAGCAGTCCGCCGATCTTGTCGCTGATGTCGCCGTACGACTTCAGGCCGAGCGCCTTGAGCAGGCGGCGGTCGGTGCCGTAGACATTCATGGCCAGCGGCATCGCCGAACCCTTGACGTTCTCGAAGAGCAGCGCCGGGCCGCCGGACTTCTGCACCCGGTCCACGATCTCGCCGACTTCCAGATACGGGTCGACCTCGGCCTTGATGCGCTTGAGGTCGCCTTCGCGCTCCAGAGCCCGCAGCAGGGAGCGAAGATCGTCGTAAGCCATGCGCTCCAGTATCCGGTACGCACTACCCTGTACGGGTCACCGGGCCCCGCCGCGGGCCCGCCATCGCGTGCAGGGGGCCGTTCCGCAATGCTCAGGTATCTGCCGTTCCTACTGATCCTGGCACTGTGGATCTACGCCTTCATCGACTGCCTCAACACCCCCGAGTCGCAGGTGCGCGGCCTGCCCAAGGTGGTGTGGGTGATCATCATCCTGCTCTTCGGCGAGGTGCTGCTCGGCCCGATCGCCTGGCTGGTCGCGGGCAAGCAGCGGCAGCCGGCGAGGGGTGGCGGCAGCACACCCTCGGAGTGGCACCGCAGGCACAGCAGCGCCAAGTGGGTGGCGCCGGATGACAATCCCGAGTTCCTGAGGTCGCTCAAGGACGAGAACAAGAAGGACGAGGCGCTCCTCAAGGACTGGGAGGCCGACCTGCGCCGTCGCGAGGAGGAGCTGCGGCGCAAGGAGGGCGAGGCGCCGAACGGTCCGGAGGACACTCCGCCGCCCGCCAAGGGGTAGGGACTGGCGGGGGATCGGACCCTTAAGGGCTGGTCGAACGGATCCTCTCGGGGTGGCAAGGGCCCCCTGCGGGGCCACAACGTGGCGGGGGCGGGCGGTATTCCGGGCGTACGGGTACTCCGGGCGTACGGCGGGACCGGCGCACAGCGGGGCGCGGCGCACAGCAGGACCGGCGTACAGCGGGATGCGGCACACGGCAGGACGCGTGCGCACACCAGAACGCGGCCGGCGCACGGCAGGACGCGGCGCACGGCAGGACGCGGCGCACACCGGAACGCGGCACACGGCAGGACGACGCCGCGTACGGTGACCGCATGGACCGTGACCGCATGGACCGTGACCGCATGGACCGTACGGAGGACCGGGCCCGGGCCATGCTGGCGGCCGCGGTGGCCGAGGCCCGGGCGGGGCTGGCCGAGGGCGGGATCCCGATCGGCGCGGCGCTCTACGGGGCGGACGGGGCGCTGCTGGGGCGGGGCCGTAACCGCAGGGTCCAGGACGACGACCCGTCGGTACATGCCGAGACGGCCGCCTTCCGTGCGGCGGGGCGGCAGCGCAGCTACCGCGGTACGACGATGGTCACCACCCTCTCCCCCTGCTGGTACTGCAGTGGCCTGGTGCGGCAGTTCGGGATCTCGCGGGTGGTGATCGGCGAGGCCCGTACCTTCCACGGCGGGCACGACTGGCTCGCGCGGCACGGCGTGGAGATCGTGCTGCTGGACGACCCCGGATGCGCGGCGATGATGCGGGACTTCATCGGGGCGCACCCCGCGCTGTGGCACGAGGACATCGGCGACGAGTAGCCGGGCGCCCGCGAAATTCGGTGGCCCGCGGAATTCGGTGGCCCGCGGACCGGCCGCACGCCAGGATGAGCGGCGATGAACACCGCACCCCACACCCCCGAACCCGCCCGCCGCATCCGGGCCCGGCACACCGAAGAGACCGTCACCGTCTATCAGGCCTACGCCCCGGCGCTCGGCATCCCGGCCGCCCGTGACGGCCGGTTTCCCGCCGCCTGGAAGCGCGAGCGGATGACGTGGATCAAGCCGTCGTTCCTGTGGATGATGTACCGCTGCGGCTGGGGCACCAAGGACAGCCAGGAGACCGTGCTGGCCATCGAGGTCGACCGGGCGGGCTTCGACTGGGCGCTGCGCCACGCCTGCCTGTCGCACTACGACGCCGACGAGCACCCCGACCGGGCGGCCTGGAAGCAGCAGTTGAAGGCCGCGCCGGCCCGGGTGCAGTGGGACCCGGAACGCGATCTGCACCTGGCTCCGCTGCCGCACCGGTCGTTGCAGCTCGGGCTGACGGGCGAAGCCTCGCGGCGGTACGCGGACGAGTGGACGGTCGCCATCACGGATGTGACGCCGCTGGCGCACGAGATCCATGCGCTGGTGCGCGCCGGGGACGCCGGGGCGGCCGCCGCGCTGCTGCCCGCGGAGCGGCCGTACCCGGCACCCGAGGGAACTCCGGGGCTTGTCCGCGTGTCCTGACATACCGTCACCCCCCTGCGGTTCGGTCGGTTCACCGTCCGCGGCACGCTGCTCCGTATGACGTACGGGGCATCGCCGCGCGAGGGGCCAACTCGCTCCCGTTCACGGCTCGTTGATGCGGCGTTCAGCCACCTCCCCCAGCCCGGGAAACCCGGCCGCCGCCACAGTCGCATCGGCCCTCCGAGGCCGTACGCGACTCAGGGAGAGTGGCACATATGCCCGACATGACCCGACGCAGACTCCTCGGCTCCGCGGCCGGCGCGATCGGCGGCGGAGCCGCGCTGTCGCTGCTGCCGCCCAGCGTCCAAAAGGCCGTCGCCGCCGGACCGCCACGTCACGGCTCGCTCCAGGACATCGAGCACGTCGTCCTGCTCATGCAGGAGAACCGCTCGTTCGACCACTACTTCGGCACCCTGCGCGGCGTCCGCGGCTTCGCCGACCCCGACGCGCTCACCCTGCCCGGCGGCCGCTCTGTCTTCCATCAGCCGGACGCGGAGAACCCGGACGGCTATCTCCTGCCGTTCCGCCTCGATACGCACGCCTCCAGCGCGCAGGCCATTCCGTCCACCAGCCACGCCTGGTCCGTCCAGCACGAGGCGTGGAACGGCGGCACGATGGACCGCTGGCTGCCCGCGCACCGCAAGGCCGACGGGATCAACGGGCCGTATGTGATGGGGTACCACACCCGCGAGGACATCCCCTTCCAGTTCGCCCTCGCCGAGGCGTTCACCCTCTGCGACAACTACTTCTGCTCGGTCCTCGGCCCCACCTGGCCCAACCGCCTCTACTGGATGACCGGCACCCTCGACCCCGGCGGGACCCTGGGCGGGCCGGTCCTCAACAACACCGCGCCCAAGCCCTACCGCTGGACGACGTATGCGGAGCGGCTGGAGGCGGCCGGCATCAGCTGGCGGGTGTACCAGGAGGAGGACGACTACGGCTGCAATCTGCTGGAGCAGTTCCAGACCTTCAAGGACGCCAAACCGGGCGAGCCGCTGTACGAGCGCGGGGTGCGGCCGCAGCCGGCCGGGACCTTCGAGGAGGATGCCCGGAGCGACCGGCTGCCGGCCGTCTCGTGGCTGATCCCCACCAGCTACCAGTCCGAGCACCCGGACTATCTGCCGGCCGCCGGCGCCGACTATGTGGCGAAGAAGATCGAGGCCATCGCGTCGAACCCGAGGGTGTGGCGCAAGACCGCCTTCCTTCTCAACTACGACGAGAACGACGGCCTCTTCGACCATGTGCCGCCGCCGGTGGCGCCGGCGGGGACGAAGGACGAGTTCGTCAAGGGCCTGCCGATCGGCGGCGGCTTCCGCGTCCCGTGTCTGATCATCTCTCCGTGGACGGTCGGCGGCTGGGCGGCGGGCGATGCCTTCGACCACACCTCGGTGCTGCAGTTCCTGGAGCGCTTCACGGGCGTGGCGGAGCCCAACATCAGCGACTGGCGGCGGGCGGCCTTCGGCGATCTGACCTCCGCGTTCGGGTTCGGGCAGGCGGCGCACCGCCCGCCGACCCTGCCGGACGACACCGCCGAGCAGCTGGCCGAAGCGCAGTGGGAGGTGGCGCATCTGCCGAAGCCAACGCTGCCGGGGGCGGACCAGCAGCTGCCCCGTCAGGAGCGCGGGCGGCGCAGGCGGCGCTGAGGGCCGCGGAGAGACGACGGTGCCGTACGGCCGGGCTCGTGCGCCCGGCGCCGTACGGCACCGTGGTGGTGTTTCGGGGTCCGGGGGTCAGACTCCGGCGTAGGAGTGCAGCCCCGTCACAAAGATGTTCACGCCGTAGTAGTTGAACAGGTAGCAGCCGAACGCGATCAGGCCCAGCACGGCGGCCTTGCGGCCCTTCCAGCCGGCGGTGGCGCGGGCGTGCAGATAGCAGGCGTAGGCGACCCACGTGATGAAGGTCCAGACCTCCTTGGGGTCCCAGCCCCAGTAGCGGCCCCAGGCGGCCTCGGCCCAGATGGCGCCCGCGATGATGGTGAACGTCCACAGCGGGAAGACGGTGGCGTTGATGCGGTAGGCGAACTTGTCCAGCGAGGCCGCCGAGGGCAGCCGCTCCAGCACCGAGGTGGCGAACTTGCCGGGCTGCTTGCCCGCCGGGTCGGCGAGCTTGGCCTCGTAGGGGTCGCGGAAGAGGAACAGCAGCGTGGCGACCGCGCCCATGTAGAGCACCGCGCCGGAGATGATCGCGCAGCTGACGTGGATCCACAGCCAGTACGAGTGCAGCGCGGGCACCAGCTGGTCGCTGGCGGTGTAGAGGACGGTCACGGCCAGGCCCAGGTCGAGCAGGACGGTGGTGACCAGGGGGAGGCCGATCCAGCGGACGTTCTTCTTCAGGGCGAGCAGCAGCAGGTAGAAGCCGACCGCGACGGCCGCGAACGTCGTGGAGAACTCGTACATGTTGCCCCAGGGGGCACGCTGCACGGACAGGGCGCGGGTGACGACGCCGCCCACGTGCAGCGCCCAGGACAGCACGGTCAGCGAGATCGCGATCCGGCCGTAGAGGTCGCCCTTCTCGGTGCCGCCGTGGGCGCCCGGACCGTCAGGGACGTCGCGGCTGCCGGTGACCGACCTGGTGACGACCTTGGGGCGCTCCAGTACGGCGGTCCCGCCGCCCTTGTGGGCCACCTGGACGGAGACCGTCGCGGGCGCCTTGGCCTCGGTGGTGAGGGCCGCGGCGGTGCGGCCGACCTTGCTGCGGCTGCCGAACACCCACTCGGCCATATGGGCGAGGAAGGCGAGGGTATAGACAGCCATCGCCCCGTAGACGAGCAGATTGCTGTTGTGGGCCAGTGTCTCGTTGGCTGCGGCAGCGAGGGTCACGCGCGCGCTCCTTCGGAGGGGTCAGCAGGATCGGCAGAGTCGGTGGGCTCCGTCGGGTCTTGGTCGGCGGCCTCGGCCGCGGGGTCCGTACCGGGTTCCGTACCGGGTTCCGGCTCGGGCGGGGCGTCGGGCCCGAGCGCCACGGCGAGGTCGGCGAGTTCCTCCGGCAGCCGGGGCGACTCGCTGCGGCCCAGGCCCGCCATCTCGACGACGGTTACGCCGTCGGCGCCGCGCTCGGCCCGTACCCACACCCGGCGCCGCTGGATGAACAGCGACCCGGCCAGGCCCACCAGGGCGCAGGCGGCGCCGGTCAGCGCGAGGCCGTTGCCGGGCTGGTGGGTGATCTTGAAGCTGGCCCAGCTCTTGACGCCCTCGAAGGTGATCGAGCCCTGGCCGCCCGGCAGCTGCATCGTGCTGTCGGACTCGACGCCCTTCTTCGTCAGGCCGCCCTTGATGCCGGTGTGCTGTTGCGCCTGCCGCGTCAGACGGTCCTTGGGCATCAGCATCTTCTTGAAGATGCTGCCCTTGGCGTCCTTGTACTGCTTCATCCGCTTGGTGTCGAGCTGGTAGACGTTCTGCGGCAGTCCGGAGTCCACGCCCAGATCGCCGTGCCAGGCGTTCACCGCCAGCACGGGGAAGTCCAGCGCGGGGAACTGCGAGAACATCGACCCGGAGTTCTTGCCGCCGAAGGTCGGGACGAAGAGCCCGTTGAAGCCCAGCTGATTGCGCTTGCCGTCCTTGGTCTGCGCGCCCGGCACCTTCACCACGCCGGTCGAGGTGAAGTTCTTCGGCTCCTGCGGGAGGAACGGCACCGCGCCGTGGTAGACGACCTTGCCCCGGCCGTCCTTGACGGTGACCACCGGCGAGTAGCCGTGCGAGAGCAGATAGACCTTGTTGCCCGCGATGTCGAGCGGGGTGTTCACCTCGATGGCGGTCTTGTGCTCCGCGCCGTCCGCGCCGGTGAAGTAGGTGATGTGGGCGCGGAAGACGCGGGGGGTGCCCTTCTGCGGCCCGGTCCGCTCGTAGGTCGCGTCGAACTTCTTCAGCGAGAAGCCGAAGGGCTCCATGGTGTCGGTGTCGAAGAACGGTCCGGACTTGAAGTCGTCGTACTGCGTGAGGCTGTTGGCGAAGCCGTCGCCCTCGGTGACCAGCTTGCCGCCCTCGGACTTCCACAGGCTGCCCACCGCGAACGCCACCAGCATCACGATCAGCGCGATATGGAAGACGAGGTTGCCGACCTCGCGCAGATAGCCCTTCTCCGCGGAGACCGCGGTGCCGGTCCGCTGCGTCCGGAACCGGCGCTTCTTCAGCATCCGCTGCGCCGCCTCGAGGGCCTCCTCGGGCTCGGCCTTGGTACGCCAGGTGGTGTACGCGGGCAGCCGGGTCAGCCGGCGCGGGGCGGCCGGCGGGCGGCCGCGGAGCTGGCCGACGAACTGCCAGGTGCGCGGCACAATGCAGCCGATCAGCGAGATGAACAGCAGCAGATAGATCGCCGAGAACCACACCGAGCTGTAGACGTGGAACATCCCCAGCTTGTCGTAGATCGCGCCGAGGGTGTCGTGCTCGTTCTTGAACTGCTCGACCTTGACCGGGTCGATGCTGGTCTGCGGGATCAGCGAGCCGGGGATCGCGCCGATGGAGAGCAGGAAGAGCAGCAGCAGCGCCACCCGCATGGAGGTCAGCTGCCGCCAGAACCAGCGCGCCCAGCCGATCGGGCCGAGCGAGGGGAAGCTGATGTCTTCCTTGGGGGCGGTGGAGAGCTGGGATCCGGCGGCGCCGAGGTCGCCGCCCGCGTCGGGGGCGGCGGATGCGCCGGTGTCCGGCTCGCGGGGGCTGCCGGTCTTCGTGGACATCAATCAGATCCCAACATTGAAGCTTTGCGTCCAGGTCTGGAGGTCGTGCATCAGGCTGTTCCAGACGCCGGTAACGAGGAGGATGCCGAGCGCGACCATCATGCCGCCGCCGATCCGCATCACCCATTGGTAGTGCCGCTTGACCCAGCCGAACGCGCCGAGCACCCGGCGGAAGGCGAGCGCCACGGCGATGAACGGCAGCCCCAGGCCCAGGCAGTAGGCCACGGTGAGCAGGGCGCCGCGCCCGGCGCTGGCGTCGCTGAACGCGAGGGTGCTGACGGTGGCGAGGGTCGGGCCCACGCAGGGCGTCCAGCCGACGCCGAACAGCACCCCGAGCACCGGTGCGCCGACCAGCCCCATGGCGGGCTTCTTGTGGAAGCGCAGCTCGCGCTGGCCGAAGCGCTGGAGGATGCCGGCGAAGGCCAGCCCGAGCAGGATCATCAGCACGCCGAGGATGCGCGAGATGACGTCCTTGTATTCCTGCAGGGTCTGCCCGAAGAAGCCGAAGAGCGCGCCGCCGGAGACAAAGACGGCGGTGAAGCCGAGGACGAACAGTGAGGCGCCGGCCAGCATCCGGCCGCGCTTGGCCTCACCGAGGTCGGTGCCGGTGACGCCGGTCACGTACGACATGTAGCCGGGGACCAGCGGCAGCACGCAGGGGGAGAAGAAGGAGACCAGCCCGGCGAGCAGGGCGACGGGCACGGCGGCGAGCAGCGCGCCGGAGACGATGGTCCGGTTCTCCGCGGCCGTGGCGGCGAGCTCGATCACAAGATCACTTCTCGGCAATCAGCGGGTCGATCATCGTGCGCAGTTCGTCCTTGGTGAGCGGACCGAGCGAGCGGGCGGCGATCTTGCCGTGCCGGTCGATGACGATCGTGGAGGGAATGGCCTGCGGGTTGAGGCTGCCCTTGGGGAAGCGGAGCATCAGCTTGCCGGTCGGGTCGTAAAGGCTCGGGTACGGGACCTTGTGCTGTTCCTCGAAGTTGACCGCCAACGACTTCGTGGTGTCGCGGGTGTTGATCCCGAGGAACTGGACGCCCTTGGCCTTGGTCTCGTTGGCGACCTTGGCGAAGTTCGGCGCCTCCGCGATGCACGGCCCGCAATACGATCCCCAGACGTTGAGGACGACGACCTTGCCCTTGTAGTCGGCGACGTCCAGCGTCTTCTTGCTGGTGGTGGCCTGCGCGGACAGCTCGGGCGCCGGCTGCCGGTCGGCCTTGGGCACGGTGTCGATGCCGTTCTTGCCCTGGACGAACCGGGTCTGGGCGGATCCGCCGGAGGCGCCGTCACCACAGGCGCTCAGCGTCAGCGAGGCCGCCGCGGCCCCTGCGGCGAACAGGGCGATACGGCGGCGGCCGGTGCGGCGTGGACGGCAGGCACTCATGTGAAAAGTTTCGCATGGGCCGGTTCCGGATCTTCCGCACCCCCCTTGCACGACACCCCCCGGCGCAAAGGGGCATGTCAGGACGTACGCCCCCGGGCAGTGGCAGGGATTTCAGGCCGCCGAGAGGTACGCGTTCCAGCCGCCGGCCGGCCGCTCCCCCACCCGCATGCGCTGGAGCTTGGCCAGCACCTCCGGGTCCTGGGCGTCGAGCCAGTCGGTGAACTGCCGGAAGGAGACGAGGTGCACATCCCGGTTCTTGTCGTCGGCGATGTGCTTGAGCACTTCCTCGACGGCGTCCATGTAGATGCCGCCGTTCCACTGCTCGAAGTGGTTGCCGATGAAGAACGGCGCGCGGTTGGTCTCGTAGGCCCGCCGGAATCCGCCGATATAGGCGCCAAAGGCCTGCTGCCGCCATCCGGGGTAGTTGGCCGGCGGGGCCTTGGTGGAGTTCCGCGACTGATTGGCGAGCATGTTGTAGTCCATCGAGAGGACCTCGAACGGGTGGCCCGGGAAGGGAATCTGCTGGAGCGGGTAGTCCCAGAGCCCGGACTTTTTCCTGGGCCACATCTGCAGACCGCCGGAGGAGCTGGCGTCATAGCGCCAGCCGAGATTCCTGGCGGTCGGCAGCAGATTTTCCTGACCGAGCAGGCAGGGGGTGCGGCCGCCGACCAATTCCTTTCGGTAATCGAACGGCAGCGGTTCTATGTCCGTGAACCCCGTATGCGTACGCCACTTGGTGACAAAGTCCACCGCCTGGTCGATCTCGGACTGCCATTGCTGCGGCGTCCAGTGCTTCACGGCGCCCGAGCCCGAGCAGAAGTGGCCGTTGAAGTGGGTGCCGATCTCATGGCCGTCCAGCCAGGCCTCGCGTACGTACTTCAGCGTCTGCCTGATGTGGTCATCGGCGAGATAGCCGATGTCGGAGGCGCCGCGCCGGTTGTTCGGCGGGTCGTAGAGGTGCCGCTTGGATTCCGGGAGGAGATAGAGCCCGGAGAGGAAGAACGTCATCGCCGCGTCGTGGTCCTTGGCGAGCTTGAGGAAACGCGGGAAGAGGCCGTTGCCGACCTCTCCCGCGCCGTCCCAGGAGAAGACCACGAACTGCGGCGGGGTCTGGCCGGGTTCCAGCCGTTCGGGCCTGGGCTGATTCGGCTGCGTCCCGGAATTGGCCGTCGAGCCGTCACCGATGAGCCTCGACCGGGCCTGCAGCTCGTTCTGCACTCGTTGCTTGTCCGCCCCGTCGCCCGAGCCGGACGAGGAGCAGCCCGCTATGCCGAACGCCGCCGCTGCGCCAACTCCCATGCCCAGCAGGTCCCGCCGACTGATCGCGTGCATACCGTGACCCCATCCGTACTCGCCGTACTCGAAGTCCATATAAACGGACAAACGAGTAGAGGGCATGTCGAACGGTGGGGATCCGGTTATTCGCTCACATCTCTTGTTTTTCCCGTGATTGACATACCGCCAATTGAGGCAGCATCAGGCGCCGAAAGCCTTGGCCTTTCCCTTGACGGGTTTGGCGCCCGCCAGAAGATGGGAGGGAACCAGGTCGCGCGCCGGCTCGCTGTAGCCGACCGAGATGATCTTGTCGCCGTGGAAGGTGAACGACGTCAGCGAGGCCAGCGTGCACTGCCGCCGCCGCGGGTCGTGCCACAGCCGCCGCCGCTCGGCGAAGCTGCGCACTATCCAGATCGGCAGCTGATGGCTGACCGCCACCGCCTCGTGCCCGCGCGCCGCATCCCGCGCCGCACCGAGCGCCGCCATCATCCGTACGACCTGCTCGATGTACGGCTCCCCCCACGACGGCCGGAACGGATTCGTCAGGTACTTCCAGTTCCCCGGCTTCTTCAGCGCGCCGTCACCGACCCCGAAGGTCTTCCCCTCGAAGACATTGCCGGCCTCGATCAGCCGCTCGTCGGTGGCCAGCTCCAGACCGTGCGTGCCCGCGATCGGCAGCGCGGTCTCCTGCGCACGCTCCAGCGGGGAGGCGACGACATGGGTGATGTCCCGCTCCGCCAGATGCCCCGCGACCCGGTCGGCCATCTTCCGGCCCAGGTCGGAGAGGTGATAGCCGGGCCGGCGCCCGTAGAGGACGCCCTCCGGGTTGTGCACCTCACCGTGCCGCATCAGATGCACCACGGTGATGTCGTCGCCGCTCATGTCGCCCTTCTCACGGTCCTCCCGCACCTGGTCCGCCATCGCCTGGTCCGCCATCGCCTGGTCCGCCATCGCCTGGTCCGCCATCGCCTGGTCCGCCATCGCCTGGTCCGCCATCGCCTGGTCCGCCCCGCTCATGCCGAATCCTCGCTTCGCTCGGCCCCGCATTCGCGCGGCGCGCACCTCTCCATCGTTCGCTCGCTGCGCTCGCTCACGCGGTCGCCTTGGCAGCGGCCTGCGCGGCCGACGGCAGCGCGGCGGCGATCCGCTCGACGGCCGCCGCATCGTGCGCGGTCGAGACGAACCACGACTCGAAGGCGGAGGGCGGGAGGTAGACGCCCTGCTCCAGCATCGCGTGGAAGAAGGCGGTGAACCGGAACGACTCCTGCGTCTTCGCGCTCTCGTAGTCCCTCACGTCCCGGTCGGTGAAGAAGACCGAGAACATGTTGCCCGCCACCTGGAGCCGGTGCGCCACGCCCGCCTTGGTCAGCGCCTCGCCGACCAGTGCCCGCAGCTCGGCCGAGACCGCGTCGACCTTCTCGTACGCCGCATCGTCCAGCAGCCGCAGCTGCGCGACGCCCGCGGCGGTGGCGATCGGGTTCCCGGACAGGGTGCCCGCCTGATAGACGGGACCGGCCGGCGCGAGGTGCGCCATCACCTCGGCACGCCCGCCGAAGGCCGCGGCCGGGAAGCCGCCGCCCATCACCTTTCCGAAGGTCATCAGGTCCGGGCGCACGCCGTCGATGCCGTACCAGCCGGCCTTGCTCACCCGGAAGCCGGTCATGACCTCGTCGGAGATGTAGAGCGCGCCGTTGGCGGCACACAGGTCCTTCAGGCCCTGGTTGAAGCCGGGCAGCGGCGGCACCACGCCCATGTTCCCCGGCGACGCCTCGGTGATCACACACGCGATCTCGCCCTCATGAGCCGCGAACGCGGCCCGGACCGCCTCGAGGTCGTTGTACGGCAGCACGATGGTGTCGCCGGCCTGCGCACCGGTCACGCCCGGCGTGTCGGGCAGACCGAAGGTCGCCACGCCCGAACCGGCGGCGGCCAGCAGGGCGTCGACATGCCCGTGGTAGCAGCCCGCGAACTTGACCACCTTCGCCCGGCCGGTGAACCCGCGCGCCAGCCGGATCGCCGACATCGTCGCCTCGGTGCCGGACGAGACCAGCCGCACCTGCTCGACCGGCTCGATACGGGCCACGATCTCCTCGGCCAGCTCGACCTCACCCGCGCCGGGCGTGCCGAAGGACGTCCCGCGGGCGACCGCGTCCTGGACGGCGGCGATCACCTCGGGGTGCGAGTGACCGAGGATCATCGGTCCCCACGAACACACCAGATCGACATATTCCCGTCCATCGGCGTCGGTGAGGTACGGACCCGTACCGGACACCATGAACCGGGGCGTACCCCCCACGGCTCGGAACGCCCGCACCGGGGAGTTGACGCCGCCCGGCGTCACCACGGACGCCCGGTCGAACAGCGACTGCGAAACAGGGGCTTCATACGGAAAAGACACTGTGATCCTGACCTGCATAAACGGAGGGAGGGCGGCGGCACACGGACACGGCCCGGCTGACAACGGTGCGGGATTCCCCTCGCGGACCCCCTGGGGGTGCCGCTCGGTTCCATCTCGGTCCCTTTTTGATTCCTCTCGCTCTCGACCGGGCGTCAGGCCCCGTGCGTCTGCAAAACTGGGGCGACGTACGAGTAAGTCACGCAAGCAATGGTCTCAGAGGCGTACAGGGGCGCGTGGCCGGGCGTTTCACATGCCGGTTACGGGGGAGGTCTCTGTGACGATGATCGGGTTGCGCGGCTGGGGCTGCGAGTGGTCGGGTGGAGATATGCATCGCGGTGGCGAAGTGGGCGAAGGGACCAATGACCGGGGTCCCGAGCGCGCCCAGCGTGGCCGTCACCGGCGTGAGGACGTCGAGGGCATCGCAGGCGGCGAAAACAGCGGCGAGGAAATCACCGGGGAACACAGGGGCGGCCGCATGGGGGTGACGTACAAATACTTCGGTGCGCCGAATGGCGCCACGGCGGCCCGCGTCCCGATCTCCATGCGCCCCGAGGAACTCGGCGGCGACGAGCTCGGCATGGGCGGCATGTTCTCCAAGATCAAGCCGGAGACCATGGCGGCGATGGTGCTCACCGGTATAGAGGGCATACCCCTCCATAAGGTTCCCCCGCTGGAGCTGGTTGTCCTGCACCCCGACTACGCCGTCGTCAAGCTCCCCATGACCGTGGTCGACCCGCTGCGCGGCGTCGGCGAGGAATCGGTCGGCGCCGCCGCGTTCATCTGGTCCACCGTCCCCGACCGCGGCGGCCCGCGCGACGCCTACACCGTCTACCAGCTCCTGCACGAATGGCAGGACTTCAGCCACCGGCTGCACGAGGCGGGGCATCAGGCGTACTGCCTGGTGTGGCCCTGACCACAGCGGCCTCCCCGCCCGGCGGCCTGTGCCCGGCGGCCTTTTGTGTGAGCCGTAGCGGCCCGGCCGCCAGGTCTCGGGCGGCGGTGCGGTGATGGTGTGCCAGCGCGGCATGCGGATCGTCCACAGCGCCGTCGGCGGGGCCATGATCCGTGTGGACGGTGGCCGCGGTCAGCCGCGGCACCGCATGGATCAGCGCATGCTCGGCCGCCACCGCCAGCGAGTGCGCCGCCACCACGGACAGCCGCGGGTCGACCACGATGTCCGCCTCGGCCCGTAGCGTGTGGCCGATCCACCGCATCCGCACCTGCCCGATGTCCCGCACCCCCGGCACACCGCGCAGGGCGGACTCAGCCCGCTCGACCAGCTCCGGGTCGACGGCGTCCATCAGCCGCCGGCCGACCTCCCGCGCGGCGTCCCGCAGCACCAGCACGATGACCGCGGTGATCAGCAGGCCGATCGCCGGGTCGGCCGCCCGCCAGCCGAGCGCCGCGCCGCCCGCCCCCAGCAGCACCGCGAGCGAGGTGAATCCATCGGTCCGGGCGTGCAGTCCGTCGGCGACCAGCGCCGCCGACCCGATCTTCCGGCCGGTACGGATCCGGTAATGGGCCACCCACTCATTGCCGAGGAACCCGATCACCGCGGCCAGCGCCACCGCCCCCAGGTGGGACACGTCCCTGGGGTGCAGCAGCCGGTCGACGGCCTCCCAGGCGGCCACCACCGCCGACGCGGCGACCGTCAGCACGATGGCGATACCGGCCAGGTCCTCGGCCCGCCCGTAGCCGTAGGTGTAGCGGCGGTTGGCCGCCCGCCGGCCCAGTACGAAGGCGATGCCCAGCGGCACGGCGGTGAGCGCGTCGGCACCGTTGTGGACGGTGTCCCCCAGCAGCGCCACCGACCCCGACCAGACGGTGACCACGGCCTGCACGGCGGCGGTCAGCCCCAGGACGACCAGCGAGATCCACAGCGTGCGCATGCCTTCGCGGGAGGTCTCCATCGCGGGGTCGACCTTGTCCGCCGCCTGGTGGCTGTGCGGTGTCACCAGGTGCGCGACCTGGTGCCGTACGGCGGACCAGCGGGACCTGCCGCGTTCCTGGTCTTGATGGTGGTGATGATCGTGGTGGTGGTGATCGTGATGGTGACGGTGGTGCCGAAGTCCCTCCATGGTCCCTCCATGAATTCCACTGTGGCACTGCAACTCCCCTGCAGCCACTGTCGGGACAGGGACTGCGCCGGGGCGTGGCCAGGGGGCGTGACCAGGTGCGACGGGCTCGCAGATGCCTGGCGGGCGGGGTTGCGGGGGCTACGCGGGACGGGACGGCCGCAGCGGCCCGAGGCGCGTCACCACGTGGGACGGGCCGAGACCCCGCCGTCCACGACCAGATCGTGGCCGGTGATCCAGGAAGCCATCGGCGAGGCGAGAAAGACGCAGGCATCGCCCACGTCCTCGGGCCGCCCCAACCGCCCGGCGGGCGCCGCCTCCTGCCAGCGCCGCACCCCGTCCGGCCAGTCGTCTTCCAGGCCAGGGCGCGCGATCAGCCCCGGCGAGACGCTGTTGACGCGGATGCCGTACGGCCCGTACTCCAGCGCCGCCGACCGCGCATGCATCACCACCGCCGCCTTGGCCGCGCTGTAGTGGGCGTGCAGCGGCGCCGGCCGGTCCGCCTCGATGGACGCGATATGGGTCACCGACCCTCCGCCGCCCTCCCGCATCACGGCCGCCGCGGCCTGCGTGCAGGCGAACACGCTGTGCACATTCGGGTCCACCACCGCCCGCCAGTCCGCCAGCGACATACCCGCCAGCTCCTGGGTCGGCTGCACCCCCGCGTTGTTCACCAGCGCCGTGAGCCGCCCGCCCCACTCGGCCGCCTCCGCCACCAGCCGGTGGCACTCCGCCTCGCCGGCCAGATCAGCGGCCAGCGCCACGGCACTCCCGCCGCCCGCCCCGATCTGCCGCACCAGTTCCTGCGCGGCCCCGGCGGCCGTACGGTAATGCGCCACCACGGCGGCACCCGCGGCGGCAAAGCGCAGGGCAATCCCGCGGCCGATGGTGCCGCCGGCGCCGGTGATCAGCGCTACCTGGCCGGTCAGGTCGGGGAGGGGCGATGGGGTGGAGCCGGAGGTGTGGGCGGGGTCGAGGTGGCCGGGGCCACCGGGCCGCGCATCGTGGCCGGGGCGGCCGCGGCCGCTGGGGCGACGACCGCGGCCACCGGGACGGCGCCCGTGGTCCTGGTGGCCGGGCGTGTCGGTAGCACGTTCGGGCGTACTTCCGGGGGTGCCGGTCCCGTCGGGAGCCGTGCGCCCGCCCCCTTCGTTGTGGGCCCCACAGGGGGGCGTCCGCTCTGTCATGGCCGGCTCAGCGCCGCGATCCGCGCCGCCTCCTCGGGGAAGCGTGCCGCCAGTTCGGCGCCGTCCCCGTGCTCGTAGTCCGCGAAGGTGAAGCCCGGCGCCATGGTGCAGCCGAAGAGCGCCCAGGAGCCGCCGTCGGCGACCGCGGCGGCCATCCAGGTGCCGGCCGGGACGGTGAACTGGACGTGCTGGCCGCCCAGGATGTCCGGGCCCAGGACGGCCACGCGGGCGGTGCCGTCCCCGTACAGGAGCAACAGGGTCAGCGGATCGCCCCGGTAGAAGTGCCAGATCTCGTCGGTCGGCAGCCGGTGCAGCGCACTGAAGTCGCCGGGCTCGGCGGTCAGCAGCATGACGATCGCCGAGCCCTCCGGCCGCCCGTCCGCCCGCTCGGGCCCCGCCCAGGTACGCCGGAACCGCCCGCCCTCACGGGGCAGCGGGACCAGCCCGTAGAAGTCGATCAGGGCCTCGGGCGTCGGCTGCTGCATTTACGGCCTCCCGTACTCCTGACGCCTCGGCTTCCGGCTTGGTCCACACCCTAGGCAGGGGGCGGGCGGGGACGCGGGCACAATCAGGCCATGTCCGATGCCTTGCCTGATGGGTTGCCGCATGCAGTGCCCGGCGCCATGCCTGATTCCGCGTCTGCTGCCATGCCGGATGCGGTGCCCGGCGCCACGCCTGATGCCACGTCCGATGCCCTGCCCGGCGCCCTGTCCGGTACCGCGGGCGCCTTGGACGGTACGGCCGTGTGGGCGGCCGTCGAGGAGCTGGTGCGCTGGCTCGACGACGGGAGCGCGCTGCCGCCCGAACAGGTGCGACTGCTGCGGATCCTCAAACTCTCGGAGGAGGCGGGCGAGGTCGCGCAGGCCGTCATCGGGGCCACCGGCCAGAACCCGCGCAAGGGCCACAGCCACACCTGGGACGACGTACAGAGCGAACTGTGCGACGTGATCGTGACGGCGATGGTGGCGCTGCGGACGCTGACGCCGGATGCGCGGCGGGTGTTCGACGGGCATCTGGGGCGGGTGGCGGAGCGGGCGGCGGAGCTTCCCCGTCCCCGTGGCCGGATGTGACAGAAAGCCGTCATTGCGGTCGTTGGTGAGGGCGGTGACGATGGACGCATGTCCTCTCCCCGCCGGGTTGTCATCGCGGTCTTCCCCGATGTCGACCTCCTCGATGTCACCGGCCCTGCAGAGGTCTTCGCGCTGGCCAACCGGGAGACCGCCGGCCGGGCGGGCTACCAGGTGCGGCTGGCGGGCCCGGCCCGTGGGGCGGTCACCACATCGGCCGGTGTGCGCCTGATCGCGGACCTGGCCTTCGCGGAGGTCCACGGGATGCTGGACACACTGCTCGTTCCCGGAGCGGTCGACCTGTGCCCCGGCGGCCCGGTCGCCCGGATCGACCGGGAGGTCGTGGAGTGGGTGCGGGCTGCCGCGCCGCAGGCCCGCCGGGTGGCGTCGGTGTGCGTGGGCGCGCACCTGCTGGCGGCCGCCGGGCTGCTGGACGGCAGGACCGCGACCACGCACTGGTCGACGGCCGCACAGCTGGCCGCCGACCATCCCGCGGTGACGGTGGACCCGGACCCGATCTTCCTGCGGTCGGGGAAGGTGTGGACCGGGGCCGGGATCAGCGCCTGCATGGATCTCGCGCTGGCGCTGGTGGCCGAGGACCTGGGCGAGGAGGTCGCGCTGGCGGTGGCGCGGCAGCTGGTGATGTACCTCAAACGCCAAGGCGGGCAGAGCCAGTTCTCGGTCCCGCTGAGCCGGCCCCCGGCATCCCGCAGGGACATCGACGAACTGCGGATGTTCATCGCCGACCACCTCGACAGCGACCTGTCCGCGGCCGCCCTGGCGGCGCGGATGCACCTGAGTGAGCGTCACTTCGCCCGGGTGTTCCGCCAGGAGACCGGTACCAGCCCCGCCTGCTACGTCGAGGCCGCCCGGGTGGAGGCGGCCCGCCGCCTCCTGGAGGGCACCGACCAGCCCCTGGACCAGGTCGCCGCCGCCTGCGGGCTCGGCTCGGTCGAGACCCTGCACCGGGCGCTGCGCAAGCAGATCGGCACCACCCCGGCGGCCTACCGCCGCCGTTTCCGCACCACCGACTGACCCACAGGCCAACTCCCTGATTCCCACCGGGCACGCGCATGCCCGGCGCGGCTTCGCCGTGCCTTCATCCCTGTTGAAAGGAACCCCTGATGACCGCTTCGACGACCCTGCGTGACGTGATCGGCCTCGACAACCAGCTGCCCCGGCTCGCCGACACCACCCTCGTCATGATCGACTTCCAGCACACCTACCGCACCGGCGTCATGGCCCTCGAAGGCGCCGAGCAGGCCCTGGCGGCCGGTGCCCGGCTGCTGGCCGCCGCCCGCGCCGCCGGCATCCCGGTGATCCACATCGTCAACGACGGCGGCGAGAACACCCCCTACGACATCCGTGCCGAGATCGGCGCCATCAGCACCGAGGTCGCGCCCGTCGACGGGGAACCCGTCGTGGTCAAGCAGTTCCCGAACGCCTTCCATGACACGGAGCTGGAGAAGACCCTGCGCGAGCTCGGGGCCGGGACCGAGCTGGTGCTGGCCGGTTTCATGACCCACATGTGCGTCACCTTCACCGCCGAGGGCGCCTTCAACCTGGGCTACCGCCCCACCGTCGCCGCCGAAGCCACCGCCACTCGCCCGCTGGCCGCGCCCGACGGCACCGTCCTTCCCGCAGCCACCCTCCAGACGGCGGCCCTGACCACCATCAGCGACCTCTTCGGCACCATTGTCCCCACCGTCAACGACCTCACCACTGGCCCCTGACCCACCTTCAGTCCACGGCCCGAAACGGTAGTGACCGAGCACGTTGAGGTTGCGGGCGCACGCCCGGCACGCGCGGTGGACGGTGCCGCGCGTGCCGTGGCACCACGTCCCGGGCCGGGGCCATACGGATTAAGGCTTACGGGCTTACGGCTTGCCGCCACAAGCACGCAGGCCGCTCACGGCCGTTCGGCCGTCAGATAGCGCTGGACGGTGGGCGCCAGCCAGGCGATGAGTTCGTCATGGCTGAGGGCGACGGCGGGCGGCATGTGCAGGACATAGCGGCACAGCGCCATGCCCAGGATCTGCGAGGCGATCAGCGCGGCGCGGGTGGCCGCCTCCTCGGGCACTGGGCAGACGGCCTCGAGCGCCGGCCTGATCTGGTCGGCGAAGATGCCCCGCATCCGCTCGGCTCCCGCGGCATTGGTGACGCCGACGCGCATCATGCCGGTCAGCGTCTCGTCGCCCTCCCAGCGCTCGATGAGGTGGCGGACGAGGCGGGCGCCGATCTCGTCGGGCGGCACCTGGGTGAGGTCGGGGGCGTGCAGCTCGATCTCCGAGGCGGCCGCGAAGAGGCCCTCTTTGTTGCCGTAGTAGCGCATCACCATCGACGGATCGATGCCCGCGTCCCGGGCGATGGCGCGGATCGTGGCGCGCTCGTAGCCGTCGGCGGCGAAGCGGTCCCGGGCGGCCGCGAGGATCGCGGCGCGGGTGGCGTCGGAGCGGCGGGGGCGGGAGTGGTCCCCGGCGTTGGGGGCGGTGGTGACGACGGGGGGTGCGTCGAGGGACACGTCGGGGGTGCGGGACGGCGGGGTGGAGCGGCTGGTGGAGGGGGCGGCGGGGGGTCTGCGGTCGGCCATGCCAACAAATGTAGGCCAACGGGTGTTGACATGCCAGCTCGGGAAGCTTTACGGTTGCCAACAAGCGTTGACCAACGCGTGTTGGCATGGGAGGCATCATGAAGGCGACGAACGGCAGGCCCGGCACCACCTCCGACTCGACGACGACCCCCGACACCCCGCGCAGCGACGTCATCGTCGTCGGCGCCGGCCCGACCGGACTCCTGCTCGCCGGTGACCTCGCCGAGGCCGGGCTGCGCGTCACGCTCCTGGAGCGCCGCCCCGAGGCGCTCAGCAATCTCACCCGCGCGTTGGTCGTCCAGGCCCGTACGTTGGAGCAGCTGGACGCCCGCGGGCTCTCCGACGAGCTCATCGCCGGCGGCCATCGGCTCACCCGGCTCCGACTCTTCGGCAATGCCACCCTCGACCCGGCCCTCATCCCGTCCCGCTTCCCCTTTGTGCTGGTCACCCCCCAGTTCGAGGTGGAACGGCTACTGGTGGCGCGGGCCCGCGAGGCCGGGGTCACCTTTCGGTACGACTCCGAGGTGCTCGGCCTCGTCCAGGACGCCGACGGGGTGACGGTCCGCGTCCGCCACGCCGAGGGCACTCACCACGCCCGCGCGGCCTACCTCGTCGGCACCGATGGCGTACGCAGCACCGTCCGCGAAGCCCTCGGCCTGCCCTTCCCCGGCCGGTCGGCCGTCCGCTCCCTGGTCCTCGCCGATGTCCGGCTGGCCCGCGAGCCCGCGTCCCCCTTCGCCGCCAACTCCACCCGCGACGCATTCGCACTGATCGGCTCGTTCGGCGACGGCTGGTATCGGGTCATCGGCTGGAACCGCCACCACAGGGCCGACGACGACGCGCCCGCCGACTTCAACGAGGTCCGCGAGTGCGTCCGGCTCGCCTTCGGCAGCGACTACGGCATGCATGACGCCCGCTGGATCTCCCGCTTCCACAGCGACGAACGCCAGGTCCCCGACTACCGCACGGGTCGTGTCTTCCTCGCCGGGGACGCCGCGCACGTCCACTCCCCGGCCGGCGGCCAGGGCATGAACACCGGTCTGCAGGACGCCGCCAACCTCAGCTGGAAGCTGGCCGCGGTGCTGCGCGGGCACGCCCCTGACAGCCTGCTGGACAGCTATCAGAGCGAGCGTCATCCGGTCGGCAAGCAGGTGCTGCGCACCAGCGGCGCCATCCTGCGGCTCGGGCTGGTACACACCGCGCCGGCGCTCGCCGCCCGCACGCTGGCCGCCCAGCTCGTCAACCGCCTTCGCCCACTGTCCCGCCGGGCGGTCCGCGCCCTCTCCGGCGTCGACATCAGCTATCCGGCCGACCGCGGCGCCCACCCCCTCGCCGGTCACCGCGCCCCCGACGTCCGTCTGGCCGACGGCAGCCGGCTCTATGAACTCCTCCGCCAGGGAAAGTTCGTCCTCATCACGCCCGCCGACGAGACCGGCAGCCTCCGCCCCGCCGACGACCGCGTCGTCACGGCCGCCTGGCAGAGCGGCCGCCGCACGGCCCTGCTCGTCCGCCCCGATGGCTATGTCGCCTGGGCCACCGACGCCACCGGACCGGCCGAGCGCACCACGGCGCTCCGTACGGCTCTCGCCCACTGGACCGGCGCCGCGATATCCCCCGCGAGCCCCGGCCCGGCCGGCCCGTCCGTCGCCGTCAGCTCATGAGCCACTGAGGATGTGCCGCAGATACGTCTGCGGGTCGGCCATATAGCGGCGCCAGTGATCGACGAGGCCCAGCTCCGCCCACTCCACCGACCGCATCCCGTGTTCGCCGACCTCGACGATCTCCGCACCGGGCAGCGCCGTCAGCAGGGGGGAGTGCGTGGCGCAGATGATCTGCGCGCCCCCGCTCCCCAACTCGCCCATCAGACCGACCAGTTCAAGGCAGGAGGAGAACGACAATGCCGCCTCCGGCTCGTCCATCACATACAGACCCTGCTGCGAGAACCGCTCCCGGAAGGCCATCAAAAAGCCCTCCCCATGGCTCATTTCGTCCGGGGCGCGGGACAGCCGCAGTGACCTCCGCTCGCCGTTCAGCGCCTCCAGCGCCGTCTCGGCCCGCAGAAAGAACCCCCGCCGCCGGGTCCGGGGCCCCCGCACCATCCGGCGCCCCTCGCGCGTCGGGTCGAACCGCATCAGCCCGCCCAGCAGCGACGCCTCCCGCGAGCTGGCGTACTTGTAGCCCGCCGAGCCGCCGTACGAGTCCAGTCCGAACCCCTCCGCCAGCGCCTCCGCCAGCGTCGACTTCCCCGAACCGTTCTCCCCCACCAGAAACGTGACCGGAGCGCGGAACGTCAGCCCTTCTTCGGCCAGCCGACGCACACACGGAACGTTCCAGGGCCAGCCCTCCTCGGCCGTTCCCCCACCCTCCGGAAGATCCACGTAAGCCCGTTCGATCAGCATGCTTCCGAAGCTCTCACACCCCACCGGCATCCACGCCGTGCACACCACGCGGGGCGCGACCACCACCATCCCGCTTCCCTGCCCTTCCCTGCCCTTCCCTACCCTTGCCCGCATGCTGACCGGCCGCTCCATTGCCCTGTTCGTCGTCGCCGCGCTCTTCGAGATCGGCGGTGCCTGGCTGGTCTGGCAGGGGATCCGGGAGCACAGGGGCTGGGTGTGGATCGGGGCGGGGGTGATCGCCCTCGGGCTGTACGGATGCGTGGCGACGTTCCAGCCGAACGCCGACTTCGGGCGCATCCTGGCCGCGTACGGCGGGGTCTTTGTCGCCGGGTCGCTGGCCTGGGGCATGGTCGCGGACGGCTATCGTCCCGACCGCTGGGACGTCATCGGGGCGCTGATCTGCCTGGCCGGCATGGCGGTGATCATGTATGCCCCACGGAGCCGCTGATCCGCGCCTGCATATCCTGGCCAGGTAAGGGCCGACCACCCTCCACCAAGTTCCCGAGGAGCAGGGGGAGGCCAGCACCCCGGCCCCTGCCCCTGCCGCCACCCCCGGCTCCGCCCGGCTACGGCCCCACCCCGGCCACGAGGAGAACGCATGACCGCCGACGCCCCCACCGCCCAGGGCCGCACCGCCGAGGGCGGCCCCGCCGACGCCCGCCCCGCGGAAGGCCGTACCGCCGACAGCCGCCCCGCCCGGACCCGTACCGCAGTCATCACCGGCGCGAGCAGCGGCATCGGCGCCGCCACCGCGCGCCGGCTGGCCGCGGCCGGATACCGCGTCGTCCTCACCGCCCGCCGCAAGGACCGCATCGAGGCGCTCGCCGCCGAGCTGCCGGGCGCCGAGGCCTGCGCCCTCGATGTCACCGACCGCGCCGCCGTCCACGCCTTCGCCGCCTCCCTCGAACGCTGCGACGTCCTGGTCAACAACGCCGGCGGCGCCTTCGGCGCGGAGCCGGTCGCCACCGGCGACCCGGACGACTGGCGCGCGATGTACGAGGTCAACGTCCTCGGCGTGCTCCATATGACCCAGGCGCTGCTGCCCGCCCTCACCGCCGCCGGCGAGGGCACGGTCGTCGTGCTGTCCTCCACCGCCGGCCACGCCACCTACGAGGGCGGCGGCGGATATGCCGCCGCCAAGCACGGTGCGCATGTCATCGCCGAGACCCTCCGCCTGGAGCTGTGCGGCGAGCCGGTACGGATCATCGAGATCGCCCCCGGCATGGTCAAGACCGACGAGTTCGCCACGACCCGTTTCCGCGGCGACACCGCCAAGGCCGCCAAGGTCTACGAGGGCGTGGCCGAGCCGCTCACCGCGGACGATGTCGCCGACACCATCACCTGGGCGATCACCCGCCCCGCTCACGTCAACATCGACCTCCTGGTCGTCCGCCCGCGCGCCCAGGCCTCCAACTCCAAGGTCCACCGCACCAGTTGACGCCTGGCGAGGCGCCCCTGCGCGACGCCTCGCATGAGGCCGCCCCGCTTCCCGTACGGGGCCTGGGTACACCCACAACCGGGTGTCCCGGCCCCGTGCCCCGCGGCGCCGCCCTCGCAACAGTGGACCCATGACCTCCACGACGCACCCGGACGGCCCCACCGCCCGTAGCGCCCCGCCGCCCGGCCCCGCCACTCCCCGCCCTCGTCCCCGACGCCGCGCCGCCTGGTGGCTGCTCCCCATGGCCGCGGTGATCATCCTCGTCACCGCCCGAGCGCTCAGCGCCTACGTCCCCCCGGACCTGCACACCAGCCGCGTCCCACCGCGCAGCGAGCTCCACTACGCGCTGCTCCTGGCGCACATCTTCACCGCCACCGTCGCCGTGCTCACCGGCATCGCCCAGTTCTGGCCCTGGCTGCGCCGCCACCACCCGGCCGTACACCGCCGGATCGGCCGCACCTACTTCTTCGCCGGCGTCTTCCCCTCGGCCGTCATCGGCATCCCCGTCGCCCTGCTCGCCCCCACCGGCCTGAGCAACGAACTCGCCCTGCTCGTCCTCGACATCCTCTGGATCATCACCGCCCTCGCCGGATACCGCACCGCTTGCCGGCGCCGCTACGCCGACCACCGCACCTGGATGATCCGCAACTTCGCCCTCACCCTCGTCGCCATCACCTCCCGCCTCCTCCAGCCCGCCATCGAGTACCTCACAGCGGCCCAACTCCCCGACCCGGTCAGCTACGCGGGCAACCAGCTGACCGCCTCCCACGACATCGCCAGCGCAACGGCCTGGCTCGGCCTCGTCCTCAACCTGATCGCGGCGGAGTACCTGATCCAACGGCGGGGGAAGCGAGCGACACGACAGCCAGCGGCACGACAGCGAGGGGCACAACGGCCCGCGGCGTCGTAGGCGCGGGCCGCGCGCAAAAAGCCCCGAACCGCATCCGGTCCGGGGCCCCTCCGACACCTGCCGTGCCGGGCTCAGCCCTTCACACAGACAACCTGCTCGAGATGGGCGACAACCTCCACCAGATCCCGCTGCTGCTCCATGACCTTCTCGATCGGCTTGTACGCGCCCGGGATCTCGTCGATCACGCCGGAGTCCTTACGGCACTCCACGCCCCGCGTCTGCTCCTCCAGATCCCGCGTCGAGAACCGCTTCTTCGCCGCATTACGGCTCATCTTCCGGCCGGCGCCGTGCGAGGCCGAGTTGAAGCTCGCGGCATTCCCCAGGCCCTTGACGATGTACGAGCCGGTGCCCATCGAACCCGGGATGATGCCGTACTCGCCGCTGCCCGCCCGGATCGCCCCCCTTACGGGTCACCAGCAGGTCCATGCCCTCGTACCGCTCTTCCGCCACGTAGATGTGCTGACTGCAACTGACCTGACCATCCGGGCCCGTTCGAGGCCGCGCACTCGGCCTACAGATGGAAGCCATTGCCGCCCTCGCCGCAGCCGAAAACAGGGCGGGTGGTGTTCCCACGGTCGTAAGGCAGTTCAGGGTTCGCCATCACCAGGCCGGCCGCGGGCCCCGGCGGCCAGGCGGGGTCTGCTCCGGCAGGTCACGGCCTCGGACTGTCCGCCGCACACGGGCATCGTAAGGCGGGGCGGAGAATTCGGTTTGGCCACTCCTGTGGCGGCTGGAGGCGACCCCCTCGAACGTCGGCATCGCTGAACTGCGCACGGGAGAACGTGACCATGCCGCCGCTCAACTGGTGCGATGGCTCTCGTGCTCACCTTGACCTCACTTCAGCATGGCGTCCCCTCAAGTGGTGCAGGGGATCAGATGCCCGGCTCCAAGCCCGGCCCTTGGAACTCTGACGAGAAGGGCCCGTATGTCGGCTTGGTCGGTCCGTGGTGAGCCTCCCCGCTACCGAGCGTGGTGCCGGGGAGAATGGGGAGCGCGTCGGGCGGGAGACCGGCGGACTGGGCGCTCTCACACATGCCCCTAACACCGGCGGCACGGTCGAGGGCGTGGTGCTCGGGGCTGTGTGGGGCCATGTCACTCTGGCTGCGATGCTGGGCGGAAGTGTTCAGGGAGACGTCTCGCGACAGTCGCAGGTGGGTGCCCACTCGGAATGAGCCGGTGGGCCGGCTGGCGCCAGATGGTGGACCCGGGCCGGCGGCAGGTTCCCCAGCACCGTCTCCGTACGGAATGTGTGCCGGCGCAGGATGCGGCGCAGTACGCCGAGCCCGGCGAGGGTGCGCTCGCGGTCGGCTGCGTCGGCGAGTGTCCGGCGTAGGGTTTCGCCGCCCACGTACCCGAAGAAGGACAGCGTGCCGCCGGGCCGCAGGGACCCGAGGAGTCGGTCGAATATCTCTTCGATTGTGCGGGCGTCGAAGTTGGCGAACGGCAGGCCGCACACGATGGTGTCGTAGGAGGCGAGTTCGTGTTCCTGGATCAGGCCCGTGTGGATGCGCAGTCTCGGATCGCCGGCGTAGGTGTGTCGCAGCAGGGCAGCGAAGCGCGGGTTGGCCTCGATCAGATCCAGGGTGTCCAGTCCGCCCAGTGAGTCGGTGATGTAGCGGGTCACCGCTCCTGTACCGGGCCCTACCTCAAGTACCGCGCGGGAGCGGCCGGGATTCGGGATCATGTACCGGGTGAGGGCCCTGCAGAGCCGGGCGCTGCTCGGGGCGATAGCCCCCACGTCCCGACGGGTCTTCGCATATTCCCGGAGGAAAAGCGTTACTTCGGCCACGCGCCATCCATCTGTCTAGTGCTTGCGAAATTATCGAGGTGCAAGTGATGACACCTTCTTTGACGGCCGTCGCGGCGACATCGTGCCGAGCAGTGTGCCCGTGAACTGGTAAAACCACTGATGAGCAGTCGGGGAGATGTCGTGAAGGAGATGTGCCGGTACTCCTCGCCCCCGTCACGCGATCCAGTGCAGCCGGGAACATCACTTCACGAGTGCAAGGCCAGAGATTTCCTGGTCTTTATTCCTTTGTTTGGAGTTGTGCCGGCTTTCCCGTGCTGTAGGCGGAAATCGCCCGACAGCGGGGCACGGCTACGGGCGCACACCCGGGGCACGGCCCCGCGCACTTCCGAACCTTGATCTCCTACACCACTTGAGGGAACGCCATCCGCTTCAGCCGGGCCGCAACCCTCGTCAACCAATGACGAAGCCCCCGGAGGATCCCGATCCGGGGGCTTCTCGAGGACGACAAGTGCTGCACTTCAGCCCTTAACACAGATGACCTGCTTGAGCTTCGCGACCACCTGCACCAGGTCCCGCTGCTGCTCCATCACCTGACCGATCGGCTTGTAGGCACCCGGGATCTCATCCACAACGCCGGAGTCCTTGCGGCACTCCACACCCCGCGTCTGGTCCTCCAGGTCCCGCGTCGAGAACTTCCTCTTGGCAGCGTTCCGGCTCATCCTTCGGCCGGCACCGTGCGAAGCCGAGTTGAACGACTTCGGGTTGCCCAGGCCACGGACGATGTACGACTCCGTACCCATCGAACCAGGGATGATCCCCCACTCTCCCTCGCCCGCGTGGATGGCTCCCTTGCGGGTAACCAGCAGATCCATCCCCTCGTACCGCTCTTCACTGACATAGTTGTGATGGCAGCTGATCACGCCAGGGCGGTACTCGACGGTCCTCATCTGACCTTCGGCATCTTCCTGCTGACAGGAGATGACCTCGCCGAAGGTGACCTTCGCCTTCTTGAACTCCCGGCGGATCACGTCCTGGGAGAGCGCCATCATGATCTCGCGGTTGTGCTTTGCGTACTCCTGCGCCCAGAACAGATCGTTGCGGTACGCGGCCATCTGCGGGGTGTCCGCGATGAAGACGGCGAGATCGCGGTCGACCAGCCCCTGGTTCTGCGGCAGCTTCTGGGCCACGCCCATGTGGTACTCGGCCAGTTCCTTGCCGATGTTGCGCGATCCGGAGTGCAGCATGATCCACACGGACTGATCGGAATCGATACAGAATTCCCAGAAGTGGTTGCCGCTGCCCAGCGAACCCATCTGCTTCGTGGCCCGCTCATGACGGAACTTGACCGCCTCGGCGACGCCGTCGAACCGCGCCCAGAAGTCCCCCCACCCTGCCGTCGGGAAGCCGTGCAGCCGCCCCGGGTCGACCGGATCGCCGTGCATCCCCCGCCCGACCGGAATCGCCTGCTCGATCTTGGAGCGCAGCCGGGAAAGATCGCCGGGGAGGTCGTTCGCGGTCAGCGAGGTCTTCACCGCGCTCATCCCGCAGCCGATGTCGACACCGACCGCCGCCGGGCAGACCGCGCCCCGCATCGCGATCACCGAACCGACGGTGGCCCCCTTGCCGTAATGCACATCCGGCATCACGGCCAAGCCCTTGATCCACGGGAGGGTGGCGACATTGCGCAGCTGCTGCATCGCGACGTCCTCGACCGCGGCCGGGTCCGTCCACATCCGGATCGGTACCTGCGCACCGGGCACTTCGGTGTACGACATAACTTTCTCATTCCCCCGAAAACAGATAAAACGCAAAACACGGACAACTCATCGGATCTTGGACGGTTGACCGGCGTCTGCGGCACAACGTGCGGTAGACATTGTGTCCATCGGCCGCCGCTCGGCGGCAACCACATTTCGTGGGGATCTCCGCAAGGAAGCGCAAGGGAAGGAGCCACGAACGATGCTGCGAAAGACACCACGGAAGTCGTTCGTACCCGGTGCCGCAGTGGTGGCCGCCGCGGCGCTCGCCGTCGGCCTCACCGGCTGCACCGGCGGCTCCGGCACCGACGGCGGGGCCGCCGACGCCAAGGGCGGCGACGCCGCCACCTCGAGCCAGGCCGCCGAGCCGGGCCGCTACCAGACCCTCCCGGAGGCCTGCGGGCTCCCCGCGCGCAGCACCGTACGGGGCCTGCTGCCCGGCGACGACCAGCAGCTTTCGGCCGACGAGGCGGAGAAGATCTACGCGGGCCAGCCCGACGTCACGTACGACACCGACCGCCGTGTCGGCTGCCGCTGGAAGCGCGAGACGACCGAGGGCACCCGCCACCTGGCGCTCGACATCGTGCGGGTGGTCTCGTACGACCCCGCCGTCAGCGACGACGACCGGGCGCAGGAGATCTACGCGGGCAAGGAGCTGGCCGCCGAAATTCCGTCCGACGGCTCCGCAACGCCCACCACGCCGCCCCCGTCCGCCAAGGGCACGCCCGAAGCGAAGGACGGCAAGAGCGGCAAGGGTGCGGACGGCGCCGACGGGAAGGCGTCCGGTAGCCCGTCGTCACCGTCCACCGGAGCGAGCACGGACCCCGGCAGCTCGACCGCGCCGCGCGTCCTGGACGGTCTCGGCGATGCGGCGTTCCTGAACGACAAGCTGGCCACCGCGGACTCCGGTGTGCACCGTGACATCACTGTGGTCTTCCGCACGTCGAATGTCGTCGTGACGATCACCTACGACCAGTGGTCCACGGAGAAGGCGAACCTGCCCGAGAGCCAGGAACTGCAGGACAAGGCCCGTTCGCTGGCCGGAGAGCTGGCCGAGAGTCTGAGCGAATAGTTCGAGTTGGGCGAGATGAGGCATTAGCCGCATTACATGCCTGCCGCCCGATTCATCCGACCGTTCAAACGACACGAATCGGCCACCGATCCCGCCTCGCCGCGTACCGTGCCGTCTAGCCCCGCCCCCGTACGGCCCCCCGTACGACCCTCATATGCGAGGTGGGGCGGCCGCCACGACGACGAACAGCGAAGGAACCATGCACCGTTCAGCCAAGCGACTCGCCAGCCTTCTCGCCTGCACAGCAGTCCCGGTGATGCTCGTCGCCGGCTGCTCCGGCTCGGACACCAACAGCTCCGGCGACTCCTCCGACGCGCCCAGCAAGTCGAGCAGCCCGTCGCCGACCGTCGCGGCCGCCAAGTTCCAGAAGCTGCCGAAGCCGTGCCAGGTGTTCTCCAAGGACACGCTCCACAAGCTGGTGCCCAAGACGAAGGACAAGTCCGGCGACCAGGGCGACTCCCCCGACAGCTCCGCGCACGGCACCTGCCACTGGGAGAGCTCCGACGAGCAGGGCGTCGACGGCACCCAGTTCCGCTGGCTGGACATCGGCCTGCAGCGCTACGACTCCGACCCCAACCCGAAGGTCGGCTCGGGCGAGCAGCGCGCCGCGATCTTCTACACCAAGCAGATCACCGAAGCGAAGGGCACCAAGGGCGCCAAGAAGCTGGAGACCGCCAAGACCTCCGGAACGGGCGACGAGGCGACCGCGGTCACCTACAGCTTGAAGAAGGACGGCAGCCCCTCCACGAAGACGACGGTCGTCGCCCGCACGGCCAATATCGTCGTCACGATCAACTACAACGGCTGGGGCCTGGCCGGCGCCGACGCCCCGAAGGCCGCCGACCTGCTCAAGAAGGCCCAGGCAGCCGCCAAGGAGGCCGTCTCCGCCGCGGTCAAGGCCAACGGCTGACGGCTGACGGCTGACGGCTGACGGCTGACGGCTGATCGCACCGCCGTAACCGTCGCAGCCCGTGCGAGGCGCGACGCCGCACCCCGGAGCATCGCGCTCCGGGGTGCGGCGCTTGCGTCAGCGGCGGCCGCCGCCCCTCCGGGCGGTCACGGAGGTGTCGGTGATGCCGCCCCCGGCAGTCTGCTTGAGGAGGGCGAGCGCCTTGTGGTTGTCGATGAAGATGTTGCAACCACCGTCCGGGGGGAGCAGGAGGCTGAACGAGGGCGCACACCGAACATCCTCGAAGCGACCTTCACCCGAGCCCGCGCTGGCCGTGCCTGCCGCCGACGCCAGCAGCGCACCGGCTCCAAGGGTTCCCGCGACCATACGCAATGCCTTACTCATGACGGAACTTCCTTCGCGCTCTGGTCCCGGTCTTACGCCGGGATCACCGCCATAACGCGTCAGTAACCGATCAATCACGCCGCGTTACTCCGTCGCAGTGACGGCGCTGTGAGGTGCGAGGGAAGGAGCGAGGCGTACCGGCACACGCTCGCCCGTAGGCATGTGCCAGGCTGTCGCTCGCAACAGACCGACTAGGAGGGTCTCGGGTGGCCGCGCCGCTGAAGCTGACACGCACACACCGGATACTCATCGGAGTCGTCATCACCGGCGCGGCGGTGATCGCCGCCATCGGCTTCGCCGGCTCCTACGCGGCCGTGCGGGAACTGGCCGTCAAGAAGGGCTTCGGCGCCTTCTCCTACTTCTTCCCCATCGGCATCGACGCGGGCATCTGCGTCCTGCTCGCCCTGGATCTGCTGCTGACCTGGATCCGTATGCCCTTCCCGCTGCTGCGCCAGACGGCGTGGCTGCTGACGACCGCGACCATCGCCTTCAACGGCGCGGCCGCCTGGCCCGATGCGCTGGGCGTGGGGATGCATGCGGTGATCCCGGTGCTGTTCGTGGTGGCCGTGGAGGCCGCCCGGCATGCCGTCGGCCGGATCGCGGACATCACGGCCGACAAGCACATGGAGGGCGTACGGCTCACCCGCTGGCTGCTGGCGTTCCCGTCCACCTTCCGGCTGTGGCGCCGGATGAAGCTGTGGGAGCTGCGCTCGTACGACCAGGTCATCCAGCTGGAACAGGACCGCCTCGTCTACCAGGCGCGGCTGCGGGCCCGCTACGGACGGGCGTGGCGGCGCCGCGCCCCCGTCGAGTCGCTGATGCCGTTGCGGCTGGCGCGCTACGGCGTACCGCTGGCGAAGACGGCACCGGCCGGGCTGACGGCTGCGGGGATAGAGCCGCCGGTGCTGATGCCGGCGGGCGTGGAGGCGGCAGGTGAGCCGGGAGTGGCCGCGGCCGCCCCGCCCGCCCTGGAGCCGCGCCCGGAGTCGGCCCCCGAGCCGCTCCCCGGGCCGGACGGCGGCGCCCCGGTATCCCTGCAGGAGACCGCCGGCGAGGCCACCGGCGCCGCCCTCACCCCCGAACACCCCACACCCGCAAGCCAGTTGACCGTCCCCGTAGGCCCCGGCCGCAGCCGCCCGCTGGGCAACGCCGGCGAACCGCTGCCGATCCCCGAGCAGCGCGGCGCCCGCCAGGAAGCCGCGCCGGAAGCCGAACCGGAGGCCGGGCCGGCGGTCGAGCCCGCCCCCGAGCCGCTCCCGCCGATCACGACCCTCCCCGACGACCTCCCCCGCGACGAGGCCTACTTCCTCGCCTTCCGCGCGTATGTCTCCGAGAAGAACGCCTTCCCCGACTCCCGGCAGTTCGGCCGCTATCTGCTGGACTTCCACGGGGTCACCGGGCGCAACGGCGGCCCGCTGTCCGAGAGCTACCTGCGCACGTTCGTACGGGACTTCCAGGTGCGCTTCCGGATGGAGATGGAGAGCGAGTACACCCCGTAGGCCCGAGCGCCTCACGGACGCCCGGACACACCCCCGCAGCCCGGGAACCTACGCCGCCCCCGTCTCCTTCTGCTTGCGCTTCTTGTCCAGGTCGCCCCATACGGCCAGCGCCGCGCCGGCCGCGAACAGCCCGGCATAGGCCACCACCGGCGGGTCGAACCAGTGGGACAGGATCCCCCAGGACTTGTCGAAGAACACCTTGCCGATGAAGCCCACCGCCCCCTGGAGCATGGCGATGAATCCGATGAATCCCCTCATGCCCTCAGCGTGACGGGTTCGGCCCCGGGGATCCTCGTCCCCGGGGCCGAACCCGTCGTCATCCGCAAGTCGCACGCCCGCGCCGGGCCTACGGCCTACCGGCAATCGCTCACCCGCCGAGCAGCTTGCGCACCCGCTCCGCGCCGACCGCCAGCAGCAGCGTGGGCAGCCGCGGCCCGGTGTCCCGGCCGACCAGCAGGTTGTAGAGCAGGGCGAAGAAGGCGCGCTGGGCGACCTTGAGCTCGGGCGTCGGCTTGGCGTCCGGCTCCAGCCCCGCCTGGACCTTGGGCACGCCGTAGACCAGCGTGGTCAGACCGTCCAGGGACCAGTGCTCGTCCAGCCCGTCGAGCAGCAGCCGCAGCGAGCCGCGGGCCTGGTCGTCGAGGGTGGCCAGGAGCTCCTCGGCGGGCTGCTCGCGGACGATGGTGCGCTGTTCGGCCGGGACCTGGGTGGTGATCCAGTACTCGGCCTTGTCGAGCCGCGGCCGGGCCACGTCCAAAGAGGCGACCGGGTTGTCGGGGTCCAGCTCGCTCAGGATGCGCAGCGTCTGCTCGTCGTGGCCCGCGGTGATGTCCATGACGGACGCCAGGGTGCGGTACGGGAGCGGGCGCGGCGTGGTGGGCAGCTCGCCGGCGGCGGTGCCGATGGCGCGCTTGTACGCGGCGGCGTCGGCGGGCTGCGCCGAGCCGTCGGTGACCTTGGCGGCCAGCTTGTCCCACTCGTCGTAGAGGCGCTGGATCTCCTGGTCAAAGGCGATCTTGAAGGACTGGTTGGGCCTGCGTCGGGCGTAGAGCCAGCGCAGCAGCGGCGCCTCCATGATCTTCAGCGCATCGCCGGGGGTGGGCACGCCGCCCTTGGAGGAGGACATCTTGGCCATGCCGCTGATGCCGACGAAGGCGTACATGGGTCCGATGGGCTGCGCGCCGTCGAAGACCTCGCGCACGATCTGCCCGCCGACGACGAAGGACGACCCCGGCGAGGAGTGGTCGACGCCGGACGGCTCGAAGACCACGCCCTCGTAGGCCCAGCGCATCGGCCAGTCGACCTTCCAGACCAGCTTGCCGCGGTGGAACTCGCTCAGCCGGACCGTCTCGCCGAAGCCGCACTCCGTGCAGGTGTAGGTCAGCTCGGTGGTCTCGTCGTCGTACGCGGTGACCGTGGTGAGGTCCTTCTCGCACTGCCCGCAGTAGGGCTTGTACGGGAAGTAGCCCGCCGAGCCGCTGCTGCCGTCGTCCTCGGCGGCCGCGCCGGAGCCCTCGGCGGCCTCCAGCTCGGCCTCGTCGACCGGCTTCTGCGACTTCTTCGCCGGGGCCTTCTTCGTGCGGTACTGGCCGAGGATCGCGTCGATCTGCGCGCGGTGCTTCATCGCGTGCAGGACCTGCTCGCGGTAGACGCCCGAGGTGTACTGCTCGGTCTGGCTGATGCCGTCGTACTCGACGCCCATCTCGGCGAGCGCCTCGGTCATGGCGGCCTTGAAGTGCTCGGCCCAGTTCGGGTACGGGGAGCCGGCCGGGGCCGGGACCGAGGTCAGCGGCTTGCCGATGTGCTCGGCCCAGGAGTCGTCGACACCCGGGACGCCGGCCGGCACCTTGCGGTAGCGGTCGTAGTCGTCCCAGGAGATGAGGTGGCGCACCTCGTGGCCCCGCCGGCGGATCTCGTCCGCGACCAGGTGGGGGGTCATGACCTCGCGGAGGTTGCCGAGGTGGATCGGGCCGGACGGGCTCAGGCCCGAGGCGCAGACGACCGGTTTGCCGGGGGCGCGGCGCTCCGCCTCGGCAATGACCTCGTCCGCGAACCTGGAGACCCAGTCGGTCTCGGTGCTCTGCTGAGCCACGATCGGCCCTTCCTCTTCCTGGTGCTTTTTGGTTGCGCCCGGTGGTGCGCCGCGGCGCACATAAGCCTGACGGTGCCATTCTCCCAGACATCGCCCGGACAGAAATTCAGTGGTATCGCCGTGGGATACTCACTGGCAAACCCTTTCCACCCCAACGGAACGGCTCACTTCCATGGCCTCGGTCACTTCCCTCGCAGCTACGGTCAACCAGCGCGTCGCGGACGCCCTCTCGGCAGCCCTGCCGGAGGCCGGCGCCGCGGACCCGCTGCTGCGCCGAAGCGACCGGGCCGATTTCCAGGCCAACGGGATGCTGGCGCTGGCGAAGAAGCTCAAGGGCAATCCGCGGGAGCTGGCGTCGCAGGTCGTCGCCAACATCCCGACCGGTGAGAGCGGCGCCGTCATCAAGGAGATCGAGGTCTCCGGCCCCGGCTTCCTCAACATCACCCTCGCCGACGAGGCGATCATCAAGACCCTCGCCGAGCGCGCCGCCGACGCCCGCCTCGGTGTGCCGTACGCCGACGGTGCGGGCACGACCGTCATCGACTACGCGCAGCCGAACGTGGCCAAGGAGATGCACGTCGGCCATCTGCGGTCCGCGGTGATCGGTGCGGCGATGGCCGAGATCCTGGAATTCACCGGCGAGAAGGTGATCCGGCGGCACCACATCGGCGACTGGGGCACCCAGTTCGGCATGCTCATCCAGTACCTGGTCGAGCACCCGCACGAGCTGGACCACAAGAGCGACGAGAGCACCGATGCCTCCGGTGAGGAGGCCGCGTCCAATCTCAACCGGCTCTACAAGGCCTCGCGGGCCCTCTTCGACACCGACGAGGAGTTCAAGGAGCGGGCGCGGCGCCGGGTCGTCGACCTCCAGGCGGGCGACGAAGAGACACTCGCGCTGTGGCGGCGGTTCGTGGACGAGTCGAAGATCTACTTCCACTCGGTCTTCAACAAGCTCGACATGGAGATCCGCGACCCCGACATCGTCGGCGAGTCCGGCTACAACGACATGCTCGAGGAGACCTGCCGGCTGCTGGAGGAGTCCGGTGTCGCGGTGCGCTCCGAGGGCGCGCTGTGCGTGTTCTTCGACGACGTCAAGGGCCCGGACGGCAACCCCGTCCCGCTGATCGTGAAGAAGTCCAACGGCGGCTACGGCTATGCCGCCACCGACCTCTCCGCGATCCGCGACCGCGTCCAGAACCTCGGCGTGGACACCCTCCTGTACGTCGTGGACGCCCGCCAGTCCCTGCACTTCAAGATGGTCCTGGAGACGGCGCGCCGGGCCGGCTGGCTGAACGAGAAGACGAAGGCCTTCCACCTCGCCTTCGGCACGGTCCTGGGCAAGGACGGCAAGCCGTTCAAGACCCGTGAGGGCGAGACGGTGCGGCTGGTGGATCTCCTCGACGAGGCGATCGAGCGGGCGACGGCGGTCGTGCGCGAGAAGAACGACGAGAAGATCGCCCTCACCGAGGAAGAGATCGTCGAGAACGGCACCCACATCGGCATCGGCGCGGTGAAGTACGCCGACCTGTCGACGTCCGCCGGCCGCGACTACAAGTTCGACCTGGACCAGATGGTCTCGCTGAACGGCGACACGTCCGTCTACCTCCAGTACGCCTACGCCCGTATCCAGTCGATCAAGCGGCGGGCCGGCGACGCCCGCCCCGTCGCCCACCCGGAGCTGGAACTGGCCCCGGCGGAGCGGGCGCTGGGGCTGCACCTCGACGGGTTCGCCGAGGTGGTCGCCGAGGCCGCGGCGTCGTACGAGCCGCACAAGCTGGCCGCGTACCTCTACCAGCTGGCCTCGTGCCTGACCACGTTCTACGGCCAGTGCCAGGTCGTCAGCGCGGACAACCCGGCGGAGGTCGTCGAGAACCGCCTCTTCCTGTGCGACCTCACCGGCCGCACCCTCCACCAGGGCATGGCACTGCTGGGCATCCGGACGCCCGAGCGCCTCTGATCCCCGGGGAACCCCTTCAGCGCTACGGTGGCGGGCGCCCGTGAGCTGTTCGGGAACACGATGCCGAAGGTGCCGAAGTCGGTCACCGGCGCC